>JBAYMB010000050.1:0-2512 GCA_041663745.1 Minisyncoccota bacterium | reverse complement strand
CCCGTAGCTACCACATCCTTTGCATCACCGCCTATGTATGCGACCGACTGTCCCAATTTGAGATCACCAGAGGATATTGAAGCTTTAGGCAGACTGAGAGGATCCTTCTCATCAGGCTTTATCTTAAGCAAAGCTATCTGTTCTCCTGTCTTTGCTCGCAAGACCAAAAGATCGTGCAACTTGCTCCCGCCGAGAGTTATGAAATACTTTCCGCCTTCCGCGATCAAGCTGTTATCGGTCGCTATCATCCCGTCATCGGCAACCACCACGCCGACTCCGACGAAGACCATGGAACTTGAAACTGCGCTCGGGTCGGTATTCGTCCTGTATATCCTGACCACGCTCTTCAAATTATTGTTTATGGCGCTCACCGTCTGATCATCCGAGCTCACTACTATTGTTTCCTTCACAGTCCCGTTATTATTCGACGGAACTATCTTTTCAACTGTTCTTTCAACCACTCTGTTGATGGTCTGTGTGACGCCGACAGGAGCCTGGTTCATGAGGGAGACAGTGACAATACCTGTGGCAATGGATGTCACGAAGCTCACAAGGAGCGTGAGAAGCACTATTTGTTGTTTGTTGAGATTCTCCATACTATGATGGATTTTAGAATAAATACCGATTATTTGCAAATCTTGGAAAGCGCCTTGAGCAGATGCTTGATGTGCCTCATCTTTGTATCCCTTCCGAGGGAGAAACGTAGGGCTCCCTTTGCCCTTCCGTCCTCATCCATCCCTGATCTTTGAGATATGGTCCTGACAACGGCCGATTCCCCGGAACCGGAAGCACAAGCGCTCCCTGACGAGCAAACTATGCCCGCCTCATCCAAGCGCAGGACAAGCATCTCCCCGTCCTCCCCCTTTATTGAAATATCAATGTTGTTCGGAAGCCTGGATTCTAGAGATCCGTTGATGACAGAGTTTGGAATGAGTTTTTTAACTTCACTGAAGAAATGATCTCTAATCTTTGTGAGCCTATCATTTTCTCTTTCCTTCAGTCTCTCATTTATCTCCATGGCTTTTGCAAAACCAACGATGAGGGGGATATTCTCCGTTCCGCTCCTCAGGCCTTTTTCCTGTCCTCCTCCGAATATGATAGGGGCTATCTTCACTCCATCACGAACATACAGCGCACCTATGCCCTTCGGACCGTATATCTTCTGTGCATCAAGGGTCATTAGATCAATACCAAGCTCTTCGACATTCAAATTCAGATACTGCGCTGCCGCCGATGCATCGGTATGAAAATACAATGGACCAGATCTCTCCTTCCTTGCATGCCTTACCTCCTTCATTACCTCCTTCATCGGCTGTATGGTCCCGATCTCCCCATTCGCATATCCAATGGAAACAAGAACCGTTTCTGGCTTTATGAGCTCTCTTAAGTCCTTTGGATTCACAAGTCCTTCCCCATCCACTTTCATATAGCTAGTTTTGAAGCCTTTTCTTTCAAGCTCCTTGAAGCATTCGAGTATGGAGCTGTGCTCTATTTCAGTCGTAATGAAGTGGGCGCCTTTATTTACAAGACCAAATACAGCCAAGTTGTTGGCTTCCGTTCCTCCCGATGTGAATGTCATCTCCCTGTCGTGCGCATGCAAAAGGTCGGCAATGGTCTTTCTTGCCTTCTGCAGAGTTTTTTTCGCTTCCACACCCATTGAATGTATTGAGCTTGGATTTGCAAAATCCTTCCTCCAATATCTCTTCATCTCTTTGATGACTCTTTTGTCCAGAGGCGTGGTTGCCGCATTGTCCAGGTATGTCTTTATCATGTGAAAAACTATATCATATTTGCAATGAGAATTCACAGCATTCCAAGCGCTTTCCAGATCTTTTCCTCCTCCACGCCAAAATCAAGTATGTTGTTGAATATGCTCCTATTGGCTTGTTTGTATAAATTGACTTGCAATACCGCGATCAAACCCCTTACATCATCCATATCCTTGTTTTTAGGGTCCCTAACAATATAGGTATGGGAAGTCCCTTTGTTGTTTTTGACCAGATCCAAGCCAAGCTTGGGAATAGCTCTTATCCAATCAGACTGTCTGATGTTATCAGACCATTCCATAATTCTTTATGCTTGATCCCATTAGACATCTGATCGATTTTTATTAGCTTGAAAAAGAGTACTCAAAGCCGAATGATGGCCTCACTAAATTCAAAGCTTTCTCAAAGCGAACATTGAATGCGGAAAATATGGCATCTCTTATCTGGGATTCTATCTCATCATTGGACGGGGTCGGGTTCGTATTGCTTGCAATTATCCCTTTTACCTCATTGCACTGCGCCATCCAGCCTTCTTCGTCTTTGGAAATTGTGAAAGTCAAACCTCCTATTTTATCGATTTCATTTATAACCCTCAGCCTTTCATCCATGGAAATATCGGGATTATTACCGAATAGATTTGCAATATTTTGTTTTTTCATGACTTTTCCATTATATACCAGATCTGAGAAATAGCAAAATAGCTACTTTTAATACCTGTCTCGTATGGTTAACTGTACAGTTGATTT
>JBAYMB010000049.1:0-3212 GCA_041663745.1 Minisyncoccota bacterium | reverse complement strand
ATGCTTTCTCTCTCTAAAAAGCTCGAGTCTTGGACCAAGTCTTCAAAAAACACAGGTCTCACCGATTTCTTTGAGATGCTCATTCGAGAATCCGGCTTCTTGGAGCATATAATCGCAAGCGACAGCTCTGCCGAGAAGCTCATAAAGCTCGATAGGCTTTTCACGGAGATAAAGGACCTTTCCCTAAATCACAAAGAGTTCAAACTGCATGACTTCATAGAATATCTTGACATATTGGAAGAGCATAACATCGTCGTGAGGACCAAAGGCAAAAGATCAAGCATAAAAGCCGTGCATTTGATGACCGCGCATAAATCAAAGGGATTGGAGTTCGATTCGGTATACATAGTCAACGCCTTCTTCGGGCACTGGGGCAACAAGAGGGAGATGAGGAAGTTCAAACTTCCCCTGCACAGTGAAGACCTTGTGGAGTTTGAGTCCATAGACGATGAGCGCAGATTGTTCTACGTCGCACTGACGCGCGCAAGGAAGGAAGCAGTCATCTCATACGCCAAGCAGTCAGAGGACGGGAAACAATTGCTTCCGTCCCAATTCGTTGGAGAGCTCGCGCCAGAGCTTGTAAAGGAAGTTGATACGAAGCATATTGAGGAAAAATATGAGAGGAACAAGCTTGAATCATTTCTGCCGGGAAAGGACAAGAAGGATGACCTGAAAGACAAAGAATATCTGAGGAAGGTGTTCTTTGAGCAGGGACTTTCTGTCACTGCGCTCAATAACTATTTGAGCTGTCCTTGGAGATACTTCTTCTCAAACCTCATCCGCCTGCCTCAAGCCATGACAAAACACCAATCATATGGCATTGCTGTTCATAGTACTCTCAAGCATTTCTTTGACAGATACAAAGAAGAGAAGGATATGAGCAAGAAGGAATTGCTCGATCTTTTTGGGAAATACCTGTCAAAACAGCCTATGAACAAGGCAGACTTTGAAGATACCCTCATCAAGGGAAAGACCTCCCTTGGCGGCTATTTTGACGCATATGCAGGCACTTGGGTTAGGTCCATAGTCAATGAGTTCAACATATCCGGGGTATTCATCGAACTGCCTGAAAAGGAGGAGAAAGTCCTCGTCAGGGGAAGCTTGGACAAGATAGAGATATCAAAGGATGGGGTAGTGAATGTCGTCGATTACAAAACCAAGAAGCCTATGACGAGGAACGATATAGAGGGAAAGACGAAGAACTCTGACGGGAACTACAAAAGGCAGCTTGTGTTCTATAAGATGCTTTTGGACAAATATTCCGAGGGCAAGAACGGATATATCGTGGAGACAGGAGAGCTTGACTTCATAGAGCCTGATCAGAAAGGGAAGTATAAAAAGGAAAAATTCTCCATTACGGACGATGATGTGAAGGAATTGGTTTTGTTGATACAGAAATCTGCAAGCGAGATAGCAAACTTCGATTTCTGGGACAAGGAATGCGATGAGAAAGACTGTGAGTACTGCAGACTGAGGAAGATAATGAAAATATAAAAAAGCGGAACATTTGGTGTTCCGCTTCAGATTCGTTTTTAGTCATATTCATTGGCCGACTGCCAGATATCCTTGACCAATTTGTAAAACCTCTGCAAAAGGCCCTTTTTGACCTCCGCTTGGTCCTGTTTGGGCAAAGCCTTTCCAGCCGAGAAATCTTTGGGCAAGCGGCCATGCCCCGTTCCAAACTGCACGAGGAAGCTTGTTTCTTTTTCCACTTTGAACCTCCTGTTTGTCCTTCTGTCCAAAAGACTACAAAGAAAAGGTTTGATAGTCAAGCCTGCTATTTCAAAACAACATCTATCAAAGCTTTGAGAGCGTCATATCCGTACGCTCCAGCCGCGCTTATATGCTTCCCGTCAGGATTTATCAGGAGACCGCTTCCGAATAGGTCTTTGATATTAGCTACCTTCTCATCGGTCAATTTGTCCTTCAAGATGATCTCCAAATGAGGCGTGGCCAGATCTCCGCCCGTGATCTTTATAGCCTCAGCCAGGTCGCTCGCCACTCTGGCTTTTTCTGCGCCGGATGAGAGACACTCGTTGAACTTCGCAACATCAAGCCCTACCTCCTTCGCAATGATAGGAAGTTTGCTAGGGTCAAGAGTGTCATTTGAAGTGGTCATGACATATAGCGCATCTATGTATTTCCAGAACATCGCATTCCCGCCAAGCTTGTTCGCGCATTCCGTAGCCTCGGCTTCCTTTGACGCCTTTGAGTGCAGAGATTCAAGAGGGGAATGCCTGAACACCCATGCCACCTTGCCGTCTTTCCCGTATGCGCTCATGACCGTCTGCATCGTGCTCTGGAACATCTTGCAAGGAGGGCATTCCGTGTCTCCGTACTCAACAATGACGATCGGCGCATCCGGATTCCCGAGAATATGATCATCCTTGTCTATCGCCTTCACCAAGACGCTTGATGTCTTCGTCTCATTCGTCTTCATCCCGAAATTGCTGCTTGACAGATATATCCCTCCGGCGATCAAAAGTCCCGCTATGACTATTGCGCCCGGAATTGAAAGGTTTTTCTTTTCTTCTTGCATATTTTTTGTTTGATTGTTAATTGTGGTACAATTCTAACATGTTAATGCGTAGAAACCAATGACAATATTCGATTCAATAATACTAGGGCTTGTGCAAGGATTGGCCGAGTTCATACCCATATCATCATCCGGGCACTTGATCATAGCGAGAGACCTCTTCGGCTGGCATGGAAGCTCAGACCTTTCCTTTGACGCCATATTGCAGCTTGCCACAGGCCTTGCCCTTGTCGCATATTTCCACAAGGACATTTGGAGGCTCATATGCTCGTTCTTCCATATGATATCGGGTAAAATTACTGAAAAAAGGGACAGAACCATGATACTGGCCATCATCCTCGGCACCATACCCGCTGTGATCTTCGGCCTTCTGCTTGAAAAATACATGGAAACAACCTTCAGGAGCGCCGTACTAGTTGCTGTTGGACTAATAATAGGAAGCATATTCATGTATCTTGCGGAAAAGTTCTCAAAACAGGACAAGGAGATATCTGTGAAGAAAGGAGTATGGATAGGGCTTTCTCAGTGTCTTGCTTTGGTCCCGGGCTTCTCCCGTTCCGGAGCGACCATATCCGGAGGCCTCATTGCAGGGCTTAATAGAGAAGAAGCGGCAAGATTCAGCTTTCTTCTTTCAATACCCATAATCCTAGGATCTGGATCTAAAAAACTTCTTGAT
>JBAYMB010000048.1:0-3234 GCA_041663745.1 Minisyncoccota bacterium | reverse complement strand
TGCACTGAAGCGGCGGCAGTCCTTTTCCCATTCCTTGCTTGGAGGATGTAGAGTCTTCCTTTCTCAATGGTGAACTCCATGTCCTGCATGTCTTTGTAGTGCTTCTCAACCTTGTTGCAGGTCGTGATGAGCTCTTTGTATATCTTCGGATTCTGCTTCATGAGCGCAGAGACTGGGAGGGGAGTGCGAATGCCGGCAACGACATCCTCGCCTTGGGCATTCATGAGGTATTCTCCGTAGAACTTGGCTTCTCCTGTAGAAGGATTCCTGGTGAAGCATACTCCTGTCCCTGAATCGTCCCCGAGATTGCCGAAGACCATGGCTTGGATGTTTACAGCCGTTCCGATGAGTCCTTTGATGCTGTTTATCTCCCTGTATCTTATAGCTCTGTAATTGTTCCATGAATTGAAGACTGCATTTATAGATGCATACATCTGCTCGATTGGCTCCTGCGGAAAATCATATCCTTTCACAGCCTTTATCTTCGCTTTGTATTTTGTGACTATTTCCTTGAGATCATCAGCGGTGAGGTCAGTATCGTATTTGGCGCCTTTGGTGTCTTTCACGGATTCCAGGATATGCTCAAAATCCCCATGTCCCATTTCCATGACGACATTTCCGAACATCTGTATGAGCCTTCTGTATGAATCCCATGCGAATCTGGCATTGCCTGTTTTGTTGGCAAGGCCGACGACTGACTTGTCGT
Organism: Minisyncoccota bacterium; assembly: GCA_041663745.1. GTDB lineage: Bacteria > Patescibacteriota > Minisyncoccia > Phycocordibacterales > GWA1-40-21 > Bog-1340. Next base: position 2,528 of record JBAYMB010000048.1, on the reverse strand, counting down.
TCAAACCGAGGTTCAATATGGTATCCATCATTCCCGGCATTGAAGATGCGGCCCCTGACCTGACCGAAACAAGAAGTGGATCATTCGCGTCGCCAAGCTTCTTTCCCATCTTCTTCTCAAGATCCTTCAACTTCACATCGGTCTGTCTCTTCACCTCCGAATTTATCCTCTTCCCGTCTTTGTAGTATAGGGCGCAGGCCTCTGTCGATATGGTGAATCCCGGGGGAACATTGATGCCCAAGCTTCTCATTTCAGCGAGGTTCGCACCTTTTCCTCCAAGGATCTCCTTCATATCCTTGTTTCCTTCCTCAAACGCATACACATATTTTTTTGCCATTGTCATTGAAAATTAAACTGATAAAAGCTCAATTAAAAACCGCCTGACGGGGTTTTTGATCTCACAAACTTGATATTTGTTGTTCCTACATTATATCAAATATAATAAAAAAAGAACACTCTTTTTCATAGTGAAAAAATGTGGTGAAATAAATAAAAATCCCCGATGGTTATATCGGGGATTCAAAGCGCTTCCTCGAGCTTTCTTAGCTCTTCCAACTTCTGCATACCGATGATCTCTGCAACAGGCTCTTTTTTCTTGATCAGGTCTTCAAACGAACTTTTGTCCGGGGACCTTTTTAGAGCCTCCTGCACTTCTTTCACAGTCATGGCGTCGAACATCTCTTTCACGGAAAACTCATTCCATTTTTCGAGAGCAAGTTTTTCCATCGAGACGAGCTCTTCAGACCTGTCGGTCCTCAAGGAGATTTCCTCATATGCTTCGATTATCTCTTCGACCGAAGTGCATAGATCGAACCATCTCTTGAAGGCCAACAACTCTTCTTTGCTATACGGAACGGTCTGAAGGAGGGCTTCCTTGATCTCCTCAATCGTGAGACACTGATCGATCCATTCCACAAGATACTTCTGATCCTTCGGACCATTGCTTGTGAGAAAGGAGAAATAATTGTTCTGAGCTTCTTCGAGCGAGCACATGGTTTGCCTCCTTTCCAAACTAGATTTTGTTAGGTACTTCCTGCCTATATTTATACTACGAATAGACGGTTTCGTCAACTGCGGTTACTGATACTGAATATACACCGGCTGCGGAGTCAATTCAAGTATTTCCTTTGGCGTCATCATGGCAGTGCTCGGCTTCCATAGGTCGTTCTTGTAGAAAAGCTTGAACCCTGTGAACTGCACAGGCTCTTTATATATGTATTTGTTGTATGTTATGAGCTTATTCTCCTTCGGGCCCCAGCCGTCCATGTCCATGACTACCTGCACCTCAGGCACTGTCTTTATGAGCTTGTAGTTCGTGACCATCTCTTGTATGTAGCGATGGATGATGAAGATCTTGGGCGGAAGATCATTCTCTTTGACCAGATTTGAGAGATAATCAATGCAGTAGTTTATCTCCTTGGCGTCATATGTTCCGACATATATTCCGGGCTTTCTTCCATTCTTCATTGAGAACTCCGGATCTATGGCCAAGTGGACCTGGGGCAACTTCAAATATTCTTCGAGCAAAGGAAGCTCCTCTTCTATGGTGCTCTGGCCTATCTGCAGATCAAGTATGACAATGCCGTCTATCTTCTCTGCCATACTGAGAGCTTTGTCTATCTCTTCACTTGGCATGCGAGCCCTGTACTTTCCGTCATCTCCCGGATGTTCTTGGGCCGTGATGGCTATGTAGTGGATGGCAGGTATTGCGGGAGTTTCTGGATCAGCCAGATTCCATGCATCAACCTCTTTCTGCAATCTGGCAAGCATCTCATCTTCGGGATATTGTCCAAGCGCGCCCATTCCTGTTGAGTAGAAGTTGCCGTAATACGCGATTATCCTTTTGAAAGGAAGGATGGCACCATTCTTGGGATATACAGTCTTTACCGGCCAGAGGGAAGTGGTGGTCGCGGTGCTTGAGGCTACGGAGTGCGCAAGAGCGTATATCCTCCTATCATATTCCTCCTTATCAAGCCTCGGGTATTTGGGAGGAATGACAAAATCTTTTACCATCCCGAAGACAGCTCCTATCTCATATGACCTTATCCTCTCGCCCATGAGGTCATATGCCGTGAAGGACAGAGCTATACCTAAATATATTATGCTCAGGGAAAGCCAGAACTTTGAATTTTTTAATAATTTCATGAGAGTTTCATTATGAGCAAGGATATCTTCTTCGGGTCATGCCTGATGATCTCAGATTGGATTATGACATCCTCCTTCAATATATTATCCGCATATTTTTTCAGTTCAGGCACATCTATTTCCACAGGAACGGATCTCTCGCTCTCGTATTTCTTTATGATATCTCCTTTCAATTTTGCGCTGTTGCATATGATGTAGTCAAGCTTGTCTCTTTTGAGATATGACAGCAATATCCTTGCAAAATCCGAGGCTTTTAAGCCGTTCGTCTCGCCCCATTTGGTCATTATGTTCAAGATATACACAATCTCAGCTTTACTCTTCTTTATAGCCTCACCGAAGCCTTCAACGAGAAGATTCGGCAGTATGGAGGTATACAGGTCTCC
>JBAYMB010000047.1:0-3576 GCA_041663745.1 Minisyncoccota bacterium | reverse complement strand
GGCCTTCACTATGAAGACGTCAAGAAGCTCATTGAGATACTCCAGAAGCTCGTGGACAACGGAAATACCGTAGTGGTCATTGAGCACAACATGGACCTCATAAAGAGCTCGGACTATGTCATTGATATAGGACCTGAGGGAGGAGACAAGGGAGGGGAGATAATAGCAAAGGGAACTCCGGAGGATGTGGCTCATAATGAGAGGTCATACACGGGACGCTACCTGAAGAGGATCTTGAAGAGGAAATAAAAAGCCCCCAGATTATTAGTCTGGGGATGATTTGGAAGATTTTCTCACATTGGAATATTCCAAATCTTTCTTATCGTTTTCAGGTTTTTTTTGAGCATTTTGATTCTGGCTCTTAGTCCTGACTTTTTTCTTTCGAGTTCCTCAACCTTCTTTTCCAGTTTTTTAATTGCTTTGTTAAACTTTGCTTCTTGCATTGCAATCTTATGCAAGTCAAACGATGAGAATTTTTTCTTCACAGTTTTTCTCCTTAATTTCTGTTTTGTCGAGGGTTTGAATAGGTCTGTCCAAATTCCCTCTGAAGCTGTTCCAAGAACTTGTTGATCCCGTTCACGCTGTACTGCACCTTTTTCCCCATCTTTCTGTCTTCAGGGGTGAGATGCTTGTACTTTTTCGAATTCGGTCTTTGTTCCAAGGTTTGACCTCTCTCATTGAGTTCATCTGTTTTGCATGGTATAACATTAAATATGGATAGTCAATCTTTCAAAAAAATTAACCTTCCCGACGCTCCAGGTGTATATCTCTTCAAGAAAGGAGGGGATATTTTGTATATCGGAAAGGCCACTTCTTTGAAGGACAGGGTGAAGAGCTACTTCTCAAATGATCTGATATCAACGAGAGGCCCGCTCATATTAGACATGGTATTCCAAGCTGACAAAGTGGATTTCACGAAGACAGATTCGGTCTTGGAAGCTTTGATACTTGAAAGCAAGCTCATAAAGAAGCACCAGCCGAGATACAACACCAAGGAGAAGGATGACAAAAGCTATAACTACATCGTCATCACAAAGGAGGATTTTCCAAGAGTCCTAATTGAAAGGGGAAAGAATCTGAAAGGTTCGGAAGATAATTTTGGCCCGTTCACGAACGGAACCCAGCTAAAGGAAGCTTTGAAGATAGTCAGGAAGATATTCCCGTTCCTTGATGAGAAGAAGGATGGATATTCTTTCTACAAAGAATTAAGCCTTGTTCCTGAGATAGGGAATGCCGAAGCAAAGAAAGAATATGCAAAGACCATAAAGAACATCAAATTGTTCTTTCTTGGAAAGAAAAAGAGCATAATCAAAGATCTTGAGAGGGAAATGAAAGATCTTGCCAAGAAGCATGAGTTTGAGAAGGCGGGGAAGATAAGAAATACGATTTTTGCCCTTAATCATATCCAAGATATCGCTTTGCTAAAAAACGAGAACAAGAAGTCTAAGCTAAGGATGGAAGCATACGATGTGGCGCATATAAGCGGAACGAACACTGTCGGAGCGATGGTCGTCTTGGAAGACGGGCAGATGAACAAGAATGAGTACAGGAAATTCAAGATACGAAAAAGCTCTCAGAATGACACAGCTGGCCTTGAGGAGATATTGGAGAGAAGATTCAATCATTCGGAATGGATGTTTCCGAGCGTCTTGGTGGTGGATGGTTCCACTGCCCAGAAGAATGCCGCTCAGAAGGTTTTGAGGAGATTGAATATAAAAGCTGAGATCGTAACGGTGACCAAGGATGAGAGGCACAGGCCTAAGGCCATCAGAGGCAAGGCTGAGATAGTGGACAATTACAAGAAGGAGATCTTGCTCGCAAATGGCGAAGCGCACAGGTTTGCTATAGGGTATCATAGGAAATTGAGGTCAAAAATAATTTAATTCTGTGATATAATCCTCCCATATGCAGAGGATAAAAGTTGCCGTGCTTCGGGGTGGTCCCGGGGCGGAATCGGAAGTTTCTTTCAAAACAGGCAAGAATGTCATTGACAATCTTCCGGACAAATATGTTCCGGTGGATGTTTTCATTTCCAGATCGGGCGAATGGCATCTCGATGGCGTGGCCATATCTCCCGCAAAGCTTTTCTCTCACATTGACGTCGTCTTCAACGCGCTCCACGGAGAATACGGAGAAGATGGGGAAATCCAGAAACTCCTGGACCAGTTCAAGGTCAAATACACCGGGTCCACGGCTTTGGCCTCGGCTCTTGGCATGAACAAGGCCATGGCCAAGAAGATATTCGTGAACAACGGGTTGAAGACTCCCGTGTTTGCCGTTGTGAAGAAGAAGGACGACATCAATTTCCTTGCAAATGACATCTTCAAGACATTTCCAATGCCGGCAATCGTAAAGCCGAACGGGAGCGGATCATCTGTCGGCGTCTCCATCGTGAGGATGATCAAAGACATCGTTCCTGCCTTGAAGGAGGCCTTCAAGCACTCGGAGATCGCCATAGTGGAGGAGTTAATTTCCGGAAAGGAGGCGACCTGCGGCGTCATCGAGAAGTTCAAAGGACAGGATATATATTCGCTGTTGCCGATCGAGATAACCAAGCCGAAGGAATATGAGTTCTTCAACTATGATGCGAAGTATTCAGGCAAATCAAAGGAGATATGTCCGGGGAATTTCTCAAAGGAGGAGAGCAAGACGATGCAGGAGATGGCCAAACTTGCCCACAAGGTTTTGGGGCTCAGGCACTATTCAAGGTCTGATTTCATTGTGCATCCGAAAAGGGGAGTGTACATCCTTGAAGCGAACACTCTTCCCGGCCTTACGAAAGAATCCCTCCTGCCGGTATCTTTGGAAGCTCTAGGCGTATCGATGTCCCAATTCTTGGATCATGTCTTGACGCTTGCACTTGGGAAATAAAAAAACGGGAGTGTTCTTCACACTCCCGCATCTTGCAATCACTTGGCTTTTATGACCCTGTCTCCATCCCAGGAAGCAGTGCCGTCTAGGACCAACAAATACATGGTTTCGAATGCCAAATCCTCATTTCCGATGATCTCTACGACCCTTTCTATGGACAATTGCCCGAGTCTTTTAAGAGATTTGCGAATGATCTCTTCTTTTTCAAGTGAAAGATTAGCGATACTTGTCACGGGCTTTCTCCGGAATAGGAACTTAACCTTTTTGGATGATAACATGCAATTTTGCTTTTGTACAATACTAAATTTAGCTCTTGGAAAAGCGATGAGAATGTGTTAATCTGTCCTTTCAAGGGCCCGTAGTTCATCTGGTAGAACGCCTCATTTGCAATGAGGAGGTAAGCGGTTCGAGTCCGCTCGGGTCCACCACAATGTCAAACTTATCAACATCTAATATGTCAATTATATTGACATCTTTTTACCACTTGCTATAATAGATTACATGATCAAACAGACATTTTTGTTGAATTTAAGGAAAAGCAATAATATCTCTCAGGCCTTTATTGCTGAAAAGATCGGCGTATCCAGAGCCAGTTACATAGAGATCGAGAAAGGGGCAAAGGAGCTCACAGTCTCCCAAGCAAATAAAATTGCTGATATTCTCAACATTTCATTGGAGGAGCTCGTTTCAGGAAAAATAACATCC
>JBAYMB010000046.1:0-3783 GCA_041663745.1 Minisyncoccota bacterium | reverse complement strand
GGAGACTTTGAGAAGGAAGAGTCAGACAAGATTGTGGAGCAGATCATCAGACCTACGGGCCTTATTGACCCTGTTGTGGAAGTCAGACCTATTACCGAGACCAAGAAGAATAAATCCCAAGTATTTGATTTCATTGAAGAGACTGAAAAGGTGGTGAAGAATGGAGGAAGGGTCATTGCTACGACTCTGACCAAAAAGATGGCTGAGGATCTTTCCGAATATCTTAAAGAGAAAGGAGTCAAAGCGGAATACTTGCATAGCGAGATAAAGACCATAGACAGGATAGATATCCTTACGAACTTCCGCAGAGGGAAGTTTGATTGTCTTGTGGGAGTGAATCTTCTCAGGGAAGGTTTGGACCTTCCTGAGGTTGAGTTCATTGGCATACTTGATGCAGATAAAGAAGGTTTTCTTAGAAGCGATACTTCTCTCATTCAGACCATTGGGCGTGCCGCCAGAAATATTCTTGGAAGAGTCGTGCTATACGCTGACCGTATGACAGGATCCATGGAAAGGGCCATAGGGGAGACGAATAGGAGGAGGGAGAAGCAGGTAGCGTATAATACCAAGCATGGTATTACTCCAAAGACCATTGTAAAGAAAATACATGATATAACTGAGCATATGAGAAGCGACCATGACAGGGCTGTCATAGAGCTTGTCAGGATTGATGAGCAAATGATGATTAAGAGCCCGGCAAAGCTCATTAAACAGAAGGAGATACAGATGAATGCTGCCGTGAAGATATTGGATTTTGAGACGGCGGCGATACTTAGGGATGAGATTGGGGTGTTGAGGGGGAGGACAGAAAAGAAAAAATAATTTTTTATGTTAAAATTGATTGTATGATCGAAGATGAAATTAAAAAATGTGCAGATGAGTTTGCTAGAAAAAGCAAAAAGGATATTGCAAGTAAACTGACAAATACAAAATCATTTCCTCCAGAAGAATTTCCAGTATCAGTTTTTATGGCTGGTTCCCCTGGTGCCGGTAAAACTGAATCATCAAAAAATCTTATTCGTACATTGAGTAAAGACAGCCATCCAGTTTTAAGGATAGATTCTGATGACCTAAGATGTTACTTTTCTGAATATACTGGTAGTAATTCACACCTTTTTATCGGGGCAACATCAATTTTGGCAGAAAAAATCCAGGATATTGCCCTCCATCAAAAACAAAGCTTTGTTTTTGATGGTACTTTGTCAAAATTGGACATAGCCAGAAGAAATATAAACCGTTCTCTTGATAAAAACAGACTTGTACAGATAGTCTATGTTTATCAAGACCCTAAACAAGCATGGGAATTTGTAAAGGCAAGAGAGATGAAAGATGGCAGAAATGTGCCGAAAGAGGCCTTTATAGAGCAGTATTTCCTTGCCAGAGAGAATGTTAACATTTTAAAGAAGGAATTTGGCCAGAAAATCAGAATAGATCTGATCGTAAAGAATATTGACGGAACAGATTTCAGTTACAATGATAATATTGATGTCATTGACAATTATATGCCGGAAAAGTATACTAAGGATGGTTTAAGAGATTTCATCGTATAACATATGTTTAAAGCCATATTTTCAAAATTTGTAGATGGCGCTAAGAAAGATAATACATCAAGCGCTTTTTCAAGGTTTTTCAGAGAAGCTTCTTCCGGTGAAAAGAAGAAGGTGTTTTTGGATGTTGCTAAAAGGGCAAGCAGAGAACAGCAAGAGGTTATTCGCAAGGTGCGTCTAGCAAGATAACAAGTAATTTTACTTTATTTTAATTCAGGCATATACTATCAGTATATCCAGACGAAAAAGGATCCGAACGGTCTCGTGCCTAAGGAGCCTTTTTTATTTATATTTGCCAAACCCCCGAATGAAGAGTAATATGACTCGCACATAACCCCTAGGGACTCACCCATGGGGCATTTGATGTATATATGACGCCACAAAAACCAACAAAAACAGGCTTTAATACCGAATCTCCCGAGATAATCGTAAGGGGAGCAAGGACCCACAATCTGAAGAATATCACTGTTCACATGCCAAGGAACAAGATGATAGCAATAACAGGGCTTTCCGGATCGGGAAAGTCGTCTTTTGCCTTTGATACCATATTTGCCGAAGGACAGAGGAGATATGTGGAATCCCTTTCCTCATACGCCAGGCAATTCCTGCACCAGATGCAGAAGCCAGATGTAGATGAGATCATAGGGCTCTCACCGGCCATTTCCATAGACCAGAAATCAAGGTCAAACAATCCCAGATCAACCGTGGCAACCATCACCGAGATATATGACTATTTGAGGATCCTGTATGCACGCATAGGGAAGCCGCACTGTCTTGTCTGCGGGAGGGAAATAAAGAAGCTGTCAAAGGAAGAGATATTGGAGACTATCATCCATACCGTAACTCATTTGAAGTCTCCAAAGAAGGAGATCCTCGGAGTGGGAGTGACAAGCGACAAGGTGAAGATATTCTCGCCTGTCGTCGTCGGAAGGAAAGGTGAATACTACCAGCTCCTGTATGACCTAATAGAGAAGGGATATGAATACGTAAAGATAGACGGGCAGCTCAACAAATTGAGGAATCAGATAATACTCTCAAAGAACAAGAAGCACGATATAGACGTGCTTGTTGATGAGTTCTACATAAGCGAGTTCAAGGAGAAGAAGCAGGGCATAAAGGAAAGACTAAGCGATGCCGTGGAAAAGGCCATTGAGGAATCAAAGGGGCTTTTGAAGATAGAGACGCCGGAAGAGACCAAGATGATATCTGTGAAGTTCATGTGCCCATATGATGGATATTCATATCCTGAGATAGAGCCGAGACTTTTCTCCTTCAACTCGCCATATGGAGCCTGTACTGAATGCAACGGCCTTGGAACGAAAGATTTCTTTTCGGATGAACCTTGCGAGAAGTGCCATGGGGCAAGATTAAGAGAAGAAGCTCTCCATGTGCTCTGCGGAGGGGTGAACATCGTAGATTACACTGCAAAATCAATCAAAGATGCAAAAGAATTCATTGAGAACATAAAACTGACGGAAATAGAGAAAGAGATATCAAAGGTCATTTTGAAGGAAATAGACGCAAGACTCCAGTTCATGATGGATGTCGGCATTGAATATCTCTCCTTGGAGAGAAGGGCAAATACGCTCTCTGGAGGGGAAGCGCAAAGAATACGATTAGCTTCACAGCTTGGTTCAGGACTTGTCGGAGCGCTATACGTCCTTGATGAGCCGACGATCGGGCTCCACCAGAGAGACAACGACAAGCTCATAAAAACCCTCCTCACTTTGAGGGACCTTGGGAATACCATCCTTGTGGTGGAACATGACGAGGACACCATGTTCTCTTCCGACTATATCGTGGACATAGGTCCGGGTGCGGGAGTGCATGGGGGCAAAGTGGTGGTCTCGGGATATTTGGACAAACTGCTCACGGCAAAGAACAACGATTCGGAGTCCATAACTTTGGACTACTTGCGAGGAGACAGGAAGATAGACCTTCCGGAGAAGAGGAGGGACCAGGATAAAGGGAAACTAAAAATAAAAGGAGGGAAGATATTCAATATAAAGAACATGAACATAGATGTTCCTCTGGGGAAGTTTGTTACCATCACTGGAGTCTCCGGCTCGGGGAAATCTTCCTTTGTATATGAGATCCTGCACAAGAACCTGCAAGCAAGGCTTGAGAGGAAACTAAGGTCTGCGAACACGTACAACTGCGAATCATTTGCCGGATCGGAATATGTCTCAAGGACCATAATGATAGACCAGTCGCCCATAGGAAGGACTCCGAGATC
>JBAYMB010000045.1:0-4122 GCA_041663745.1 Minisyncoccota bacterium | reverse complement strand
GGCTGGGTCAAGGTATATTGAGTTCCGTAGAAGCTGTACTTCTCGGTATCAAAATGGAAGTCTTTGGTGTAATCATCCTTCTCCTCCACCTGATATACCTCGATATTCGGATATTGGGCGTATAGCTGAGCTTCTATTATGTTCTTGTTCTTCGCAGAGCTCGTCCAGATGAAGAATCTGACATTCCCGCCCGTTGAGACTATCTCGCAGGAAGACCAAGGCCTTACCTTTCCATCAATGAATGCTTCGCCATAGTTGGCTGGTCCGCTGAAGGCAAGATATGAGAAGAATATCTCCATTGCCGCAGGAGACTTAGTTATCTCCTTCGGGAGCTTTATCTCAAGAAGGCATGGCGTCTGCGCCTCGACAAATTTCGTCGTGACCCACTTCAGCCTTATGACCCAGAAAGCATAGAGAAGTATGATGGGAAGGAAGATGGGTATGACAATGAGCAAAAAGCTCCATACTTGCGGAGAAAGGCTGTTTTGCAATGAGTTTAGAATGATTTGTCCCATTTTTTTATAGGCATATTATACCAAATAGAAAAGAGCGGGGCAAATGCCCCGCTCCCCTTCATTATTTGATCACCTCGTATTTTCCGTCCTTGTTCTTCCTGAAATACTTCTTATTCTGCAAGTTTATGACGATGGTGTTCTCTTTTACATATCTTTCCTTCATGACCTTCTCCACTATTTCTTTCTTGGTCATGGGACCGTGCTTGTCTATGAGTTTCTTGATGACATCTTTGACCACTCCGCTCATGTATCCCCATTCTGAAAGGGCGTACAAGCCTCTTCCGACGAGCACGAATCTAGGGTCTTTTATAAGCTCATTGTGGGTCGTGGCAACATGGGCCTTTCTGTTGAAAACTGTGGTGATGGCCTTTGCAACCTCCCTGAAGTGTATCGGCGAGCCATGCTTCCTTATGACAAGGTATGCATAGTCTCTCATGCCTTTTGTGCTGATGTTAGGTGATTTGGTCTTGCCCCACTCTCCGAGATGGTTCTTTGAGATCTTCTTTGAAAGCGACAGCCATCTCTTGGCTATCTCCTCAGTTCTGTATTGTTCGGAGATGTTCTCGATATAGCCCAAGAATGTCTTTATCATTTCCTGCTCTGAGACAAGCTCGTCGTCTCCGAGATTCTCATATAGCTTTCTCAAGGACCCATGGACCTTCTCTGCAAGCTCCTTATCAAGGAACCATCTGTGCTTGAAATCCTCGTCCTCCTTTATCTTATTGAAAGGGTGCCCGACGACAAGTAGGAAGTTTATCTGGCTTTGTGTGCTCGGATCCTTTGAAACATGGTCGAGCAAGTCTTGCTCAACGACAATGCCGCCCAAGGAGTGTATTATCTTCTCTATCTCGTCAAAAGTGGGCTTTTCCTCAATGTAGTTCTTTGATTTTCTGATCACGCTCAAAGCATGATTCTCGACTTGTCTGACCCTTTCTCTCGTCACTCCGTATGTCTTTCCGATGGCATCCAAGGTCATATTGTCTGGATTCTTCCCCAGACCATACCTCTTTGTGATGATATCCCTTGACCTTTCAGGCAGGGCAAGAAGCAACTTCTTCGCAGACTGTTTTGGTTTGAAACCTAATGTTATTTTCATACTTTATTGATAATTAATAAGCCCTTAATATTGACTAGATGTCTTAAAAGGGATATTAGCACCTTTAGCCATTCCCGTCAACACCCTATTGACTACTCTGTAACAAAGTTGATTATTTTGTTTTTTACGAAGATCCTCTTCGTAATCTGCTTGTCATCGATCCACTTGACAATATTCTCATCCGATAACGCCATTTTTTCCACCTCCCCTTCCGAAGAGTCGTTTGACATGATGATTATTCCCCTAACTCTGCCATTGACCTGAACGACCATCTTGACCTTTGATGAGACAAGTTTGCTCTCATCGTATTTCGGCCAAGATTCCGTGACAATCATCTTCTTGTTTCCAAGATTTGACCATATCTCTTCCGAAATATGCGGAGCGAAAGGAGAGAGGATTTTTATGAACTTCAAGTATGCTTCTTTACCTATCTTCTCCTCTGCTTCAAGGGCGTTCGTAAGGATCATCATGGAAGATATGGCGGTATTCGCATTGAACGAGCTTATATCCTCTCCGACCTTCTTGATCGTCTTGTTCAGAAGTATCGTTATCTCATCTTTGTCGGCAAATCCGTCTTGAACCCTGCTCTGCAGATTCCAAACTCTGTCCAAGAACCTTCGTGAGCCGACCATACTGTCCGTGCTCCATGCTATTTCCTGCTCGAACGGGCCCATGAAAGACTCATATACTCTCAAAGTGTCCGCTCCGACATTCTTTACCACTTCATCCGGATTGACCACATTCCCCCATCTCTTGGACATCTTGCGGTTATCTGAACCAAGTATCATTCCTTGATTTCTTAATTGTTTGAATGGCTCTTTCTGGCTGACAGCACCTATGTCATACAGAAACTTGTGCCAGAATCTGGCATATATCAAATGCCTTGTGGCATGCTCGGTACCGCCTACATACATATCGACAGGAGACCAGTATCTTTCCTTCTCCTTATCAACCAAAGCTTTATCATTATTCGGGTCTATGTACCTTAAATAGTACCAGGAGGAGCCTGCCCACTGAGGCATGGTATTCGTTTCCCTTTTTCCCATACCTCCGCACTTCGGGCATTTAGTGTTCACCCAATCAGTTATGGCGGCAAGCGGAGATTCTCCGGTGCCCGTAGGTTCGTAGAATTTGACTTTCGGGAGCTTCACCGGAAGATCCTTCTCTGGGACAGGAACAACGCCGCACTTTTCGCAGTGTATGACCGGTATAGGTTCGCCCCAGTATCTCTGTCTTGAGAAAACCCAGTCTTGGAGCTTGTATGTCTTGGTCATCTTTCCTCCGGCATATTCTGTGATGGGTTTCATTGCTTCTTCATTGGTCATTCCGTTGAATTTTTCGGAATTGAACATGATTCCATCTTTTCCAGTATATATTTCCTTAAACAATTCTAGATTTTGTTCTTTCTTTTTTATTTCTTCTGTCATATTCCTATTTGTTCCAACGGGATCTATAAAAACCTCTGTCGTTATTACATTTGGTTTAATAACTCTCTTCATCGGCAACCTATATTTCTTCGCAAAAGCATAATCCCTCTCATCATGCGCAGGTACAGCCATGACAGCGCCGGTGCCATAGTTTGCAAGAACATAATCTGCAATAAATACAGGAACCTCTTCTTTGTTCACTGGATTTACAGCTTTGATACCAGAAAGCACCACACCAGTCTTTTCCTTACCTTGTGCGGTACGCTCTATCTCAGACCTATCCTTCACTTCTTTCCTGTATTTCTCAATCTCAGGCCAATTCTTTATTTGTGGTTTTAATTCATCAACCAAGTTATTCTCTGGAGCAATGACGACATATGACAGACCGAACAAGGTATCTGGTCTTGTTGTAAATACTTTTATAGACTCAATTATTGCTTCAAATAATTCAGGAAATTTTTCTGTTCCCATATCTCCATAACAAAAATGTCCCATATTTTTCATATCTATCAATTCCCCGTCAAGTTTTGAGTGGATTTGCTTTGCACTCTCAACAATGTCTTCATCATCATTATCAGAATACAAAATAATAAGTTTATTGAAATAGTTCTTTAAACCAGAATTGAATTCAAAATCCTTTAACTTGCTTTCTTTAAAATACTTTCCATCTTTAATAATTGAAGGTGCTACCAAAACAACTTTATTAACTTTCTTTTTATTTTCGGTAAGCCATCTCAAAATAAATGCAGTTCCTGCACTATGTCCAACTAAAACAGTATTCTCATCAATCTTATTTTTTTCAAAAACCTTCTTCCATTTGTCATAATTGGGAAGCCAGTCTTCAGGATAAAGTTCATTTGATGTTTCTATTCCAACTTTTTCAAGTTCACTTTTAAGCCAAGGTTTCCAATGTCTTAAATTTTCTGGTTTACCTTCTTTGGCTTCCTTTTCAGAAGAGTTTGAACCATGAACAATAATACAATTTCTAACACTTTGATTTTTTAAGTTAAAATTAATCATTGCCCCCTCCGACCTCCCTATCCAATTCCTCTGAGATTCTTTTATATGTTCCGGCCAAGCCAAT
>JBAYMB010000044.1:0-4334 GCA_041663745.1 Minisyncoccota bacterium | reverse complement strand
TATTTCATCCACACCTTAACCACACATTATAAGCATATTTCAATTGCCCATATTGAAAAAGCCATGATAAAATGGGCGCATGGCAACAGAGATGAGAAAAATAAATATAAGGATCCCTCCTCAGAACACGGAGTCGGAAAGAGCTCTTTTGGGTTCCATCATGTTACGCCCCGAAGCCCTTCCAGAGATCATGGACATCTTGAGCCCCGATGCTTTCTACTCCGATAAGCACAAGACGATATTCAAGGCCATGACCGGCTTGTATGAAAAGAGAGAGCCTATAGATCTTTTGACCATCTCATCAAAATTGAAAGAATCTGGAGACATAGACAGGATCGGAGGCATGAGCTACCTCACCGAAATTGTGAACTCAGTCCCCTCTTCCTCAAATGCCGAGCACTATGCCGAGATAGTCCACAAGAAATACATGGCCCGAAAGATCATTGAGGCAGCCGAACACATCGCGAACTTGGGATATGACGAGGAGAACGAGCTCGGAGAGCTTTTGGACAAGGCGGAGAAGAGGATGTATGACGTCACCTCCAAAAATCTTTCCGGCAACTATGTAGAACTCACGGACGTACTCGGTACTGCCATGGACAGATTGGACAGATTGCACAAGACGAAGGATGAGATACGAGGAGTGCCGACAGGATTCAAAGACCTTGATTTCAAACTTTCAGGACTTCAAAATTCCGATCTCATACTGCTTGCAGCAAGACCTTCCATGGGAAAGACATCTTTGGCGCTTGATATAGCAAGGAATGCCGCCATACGGCACAATGTTCCGACGGCCATCTTCTCCCTTGAAATGTCCACCCAACAGTTGGTGGACAGAATGCTTGCCGGAGAATCCAGAGTTGACGCTTGGAAATTGAGGACAGGAAAGCTCTCGCTTGATAGCGAGTTTGACAAGATACGAGCTTCTCTTGAACCGCTTTCCAAGGCTCCCATATTCATAGACGACCAAGCTGCGAATAATATTTTGAAGATGAGATCTGTAATAAGAAGATTGAAGCATGAGAAGAATCTGGGACTTGTCATTGTAGACTACCTCCAGCTCATGACCCCGGTACATACCAAAGGCGGAGATAATATGGTCCAGCAGATCACAGAAATATCCCATTCCCTTAAACAGCTTGCAAAGGAGTTTGACATCCCTGTTCTTGCTCTCTCACAGCTTTCAAGAGCCGTGGAATCACGTGGAGGCAAGCCAAGGCTTTCAGACTTGAGGGATTCAGGCTGTCTTTCCGGAGATACAATCATAGTGAGAGCTGATACTGGGGAAAGGATCAATATGAGGGATCTTGTCGGAGAAACGAATGTCCCGATCTTCTCTATTGACGAGGAATATAATCTGATCATCACTCCAATCTCAAAAGTCTTTTCAAACGGACAAAAGGAAATATTTGCGTTGAAGACGAGGAGCGGACGTTCCATCAGAGCTTCAGCCAATCATCCGTTCTTCACCATGCTCGGATGGAAGAGGCTTGATAAGCTCTCGGCAGGGATGAGGATCGGCCTTCCCCGTTCACTTGATATTGCCACAAAAGGATCATCGCTTTCAAATGAGGAAATAATCCTTCTTGCTCATCTTCTTGGAGACGGCTGTGTTCTGCCTCGGCAGCCGATACACTACACAAGCGCCGATCCGGAGAACATTGAGATCGTGGAAAAGTCGGCCAAATCGCTTTTTGGGATATCTGCGCGCCGCGTAAAGCAGGAGAACTGGTGGCACAGCTATCTCACATCCCCATATCATTTGGCTCGCGGAAAGAGACACCCTATAACTCTCTGGTATGAGAAGTTGGGCATCTCCCCAGTCCGTTCATATGATAAGGTTGTGCCAGAAGAGATATTTAAGGGAAACAATGAACAGATAATGCTGTTCCTCCGTCATCTCTGGGCGACTGATGGGAACATATCATGGAAGCTTATGAAAGACAGGAAACCGTCAGCTTCGATATACTACTCTTCCTCAAGCGAACAGCTCGCCAAGGATGTCCAGCATCTTCTGCTCAGACTTGGCATATGGAGCACCATAAGCAAGGTCTTGCAGGGCAAATATCGACCTATGTATTGCGTTTACATCCAAAGCGTTCCTGTGCAATTGAAGTTCTGCGAGCTTGTCGGATCATACGGTGCTCGCGGAAAGATCGTCCCTGAGATAATTCAGGCTCTAAAGCTTATTGAGTCCAATCCTAACTCTGATACGATACCAAAAGAGGTATGGCAGCTTTTTGTGGGGCCGGAGAAAGAGAATGCCGACATGTCTTGGAGAGATCTTGCCGGTGAATTGGACATTTCGTACAATGGCAGCGCCCTTTCCGCCACTGGTGTTTCCCGTCAGCGCCTTTTAAGAATAGCAAAGGTCCTGTCAAGCGAAAAACTCCTGCACCTTGCCGAATCAGGCATTTATTGGGATGAGATAGTGTCAATAGAGTCTTGCGGGGTGGAAGAGGTCTTTGACGCTACCGTCCCGGGAACGCATAATTTTGTGGCAGGAGACATGATAGTTCATAACAGTTTGGAGCAGGATGCCGACGTGGTCATTTTCATACATAGGGACCAGAATGACGAAGGAGGCGGAAAGAAGCAGACAGCCGAGATACTCATTGAAAAGCACAGGAACGGCCCTACGGGCAAGATAGACCTCTTCTTCGACCAGGACAAGTCATCTTTCCAGTCTGTAGACAAAGATCATGGATTCGGGGATTTTAACAAAGCAGGAGCATTCTAAAATGAACTCAATAGATAAACTAGTAAGGATATTCTCAGAGTTCCCCGGTATCGGGCCGAAGCAAGCCAGGCGCTTCGTATATTTCCTCATAACACGCCCCGAGAGCTACATAGAAGAGTTCAAAAGGGAGATATCAGAGCTTAAGGCTGATATAAAGATATGCTCTGATTGCAAGAGATATTTTTCGAAGAACAATAAAAAGTCATGTGATATCTGCTCTGATACTACGAGAGACAGTTCGATCTTAATGATAGTGGCTCAGGATGTGGATCTCAATAATGTTGAGAAGGGACACCTATTCACTGGAAAGTATTTTGTTCTTGGTGGGCTTGTTCCCATTCTAGACAAGAATCCTGAGCAAAGAATACGCTTAAAGGACATGCTTTCGCTTGTGAGCAGGATGTCAGACAAAGGATTGAAGGAGATAATCCTCGGGCTTGATGCCAATGCTGAGGGTGAATATACGGCTGACTTGATCAAAAAGGAGCTCTCCCCTATTGCTACAAAATATGGGGTAAAGATATCCGAGCTAGGCCGCGGGCTTTCCACGGGAACGGAGCTTGAGTATTCTGACCCGGAGACTATAAAGAATGCGTTTGAGAATAGGAGATAATTTATTTTAATTTGGCTTCAAAGATTTCAAATTTGACAGGATGAACCTCCTCCGATCTTTCCTCATAGATTAATCTCATATCCATTCCAGCTTCTTCAACAAATTTTTTAAGTAAATCTAATTTACCAAGTGTTGTACTAAAACCAATTAAAATTTTACCTCCAGCTTTAAGGTGTAAATGCCCCTCTTTTATAAAACGCTCTGTCGATTTATAGCCCGGATCATAAATTGCTTTTGTTAGATCAGAGAGTTCTTTCTCGTCCACCAAACCGAATGGCACATTCCAGAATATTGAATCAAATCTTTCATTTTTAGTTAAAGCATCATATATATCTCCCAATCTTACTTCCATTCTATTTTCCAAATGATGTTTCTTAATATTTATTTCCGTATTTTTTACTGCATCTGGATTTATATCAATTGCAACTACTTTTTTTGCGCCTCTATAAATAGCAGTTATTGAGACAACACCTGTACCAGGGCCAATTTCAAGCATCTCTTCACCTACGGTTACTGGTAAATGTTTAGAAAATATTTCTGAATCATTAAAATATTTTGGAGAAAATACATTCGGAAGAACCTGAAACTCACGACCTAATAATTTTATTTGATAAGGTTCTTTTTCAAGTTTACTATCATTTAAAATTTGCATGGTTCCTGAAAGATAGTCTTCATATGTTGGTACATCTTTGAGCTTGTCTACATTCATGATTTTACGATTACATTTTAATTTTTCTTAATCGCCGCCCTCATAAACTCCGTAAACAACGGATGCGGAGAAAGTGGCCTAGCCAAAAACTCCGGATGGAACTGCGTTCCAAGGAAGAACGGATGTACTTTTCTAGGAAGCTCGGCTATTTCCATGAGAATCCCATCTTTTGATCTTCCGGAGAATATCATTCCAGCATCAGTCATCTTTTGTATGTATTCAGGATTTACCTCATATCGGTGCCTGTGCCTTTCTTGAACCATATCCTTTCC
>JBAYMB010000043.1:0-4412 GCA_041663745.1 Minisyncoccota bacterium | reverse complement strand
AGGGACGACCATGCAGGGAGGTATTCCATGTGATATAATCCATACAAACATGCTTTGGCTCACAACAAAAAGGGTTTTCAGGTCGGGATTGCAAAGTTTCTCCAGGAACGGGTTTGTTTCCCTGTCCTCTGTCACTTTGATGACCATTACGCTCTTCATCATCTCATCAATAATCCTTTTAAGCGGATTTTTCAGCTATGCCCTGAACACGGTCAAGGACAAAGTGGATGTGAACGTATATTTCGTCACTACGGCTTCCGAGGAGGACGTCCTTTCTGTCAAAAAATCTCTTGAAGGATTGCCGGAAGTTGCCAGTGTGGAATACATCTCAAGCGATCAGGCGCTTTTGAACTTCAAGGAGAAGCACCAGGGAGATGAACTTACGCTCCAGGCCATAGAGGAGCTGGGAAGCAACCCTTTGGGGGCATCTTTGAACATAAAAGCCAAGGACCCTTCGCAATATGCGGGCATAGCTAGCTTCTTGGAAGGGAACAGCAACGAGCTTCTCTCCAAAGGAGGCTTGAAGATCATAGACAAGGTGAACTATGCCAAGAACAAAGTTGTCATTGAGCGCCTGACCACGATAGTCAATTCAGCCAATGTCATGGGCATGTGGTTTGCCATCATATTCATCATAATTTCAATCATAATCACT
This sequence comes from Minisyncoccota bacterium, assembly GCA_041663745.1. Lineage (GTDB taxonomy): Bacteria > Patescibacteriota > Minisyncoccia > Phycocordibacterales > GWA1-40-21 > Bog-1340. The sequence goes on along the minus strand of JBAYMB010000043.1, from coordinate 3,757 downwards.
TTCAATACCATAAAGCTTGCCATTTTCATGGCAAAGGACGAGATATCCGTCATGAGGCTTGTCGGAGCTTCAAGCGAGTATGTCAAAGGGCCGTTTGTCGTCTCAGGGATACTCTGCGGACTGATCTCCACTGTGATCATTCTCATATTCTTCGCACTGTTCACCTTCTGGATTAGCAAATACTACGGAAGCTATTTCGTCGGATTTGATATCTTTAAATACTACATGAGGAATTTCTGGCAGATACTTGTCATTGTAGGGGGATCGGGAGTCTTGCTCGGTTCTGTCGCAAGCTATCTTGCTGTGAGGAAATATTTGAGGGATTAGGGTTCAGCTTGATTTAAGGCCTATTTTAAAGTATCCTGAGAGATATTGCGGGATCGTCTAATGGTAGGACTACGGTTTCTGGAACCGTGTATCTTGGTTCGAGTCCAAGTCCCGCAGCTAGTTAAATTATGCTATAATCATCCCAACGTTTGTTTTTACAAGCTAATTTTAAAAGACATGAAAACAGAGAACAGGATCTTGATGAAGCAGGCTAGGGAATCACTTGCAGGCAAGTGGGGACTTGCAGTCGGTGTGTTTGCCGTATATCTCGTCATTTGCGGCATCATTGCACATTTCAGGCATATAGGGTCCCTCATATCCATGCTCGTCTCCGGACCATTTGCAATGGGAATAGTTTTGTTCTCCCTTTCGATATCAAGGAACAAACAGGCCAAGTTCGAGCAATTGTTCGAAGGCTTCAAAAGCTTCGGCAGGGCGCTTTCAGCGTATCTGCTTCTCGCTATATTCACCATTTTGTGGTCATTGCTTTTGATCGTTCCTGGGATCATAGCGGCCATATCGTATTCACAGACATTCTTTGTTTTGGCTGATGACAAGACTATAAGCGTGATGGATGCCATAGAGAAGAGCAAGAAGATGATGTACGGATGCAAATGGAAATACTTCTGTTTGGGGCTCAGATTCATCGGCTGGTTCATACTTTCCATCATCACATGCGGGATCGGCTTTCTATGGGTCTTCCCTTATGTACAGGTCACTTTGGCGAAGTTCTATGATGATATAAAAGAAAAGGCAAACGCTTGATTTGGGACATAGCATTTGCTAGTCTGGATCAAGACAGATCTTCCAAAGAAAGGCCATACAAATGAAGAAACTACTTATTTTTGCATCAGGCGACAAAGTTGGCGGCGGCTCAGGCTTCCAAAAGCTTGTTGAGAGTGTGCGTGATGGGAGCCTTAATGCCGATATCGTCGGAGTTGTCTCAAACAACGCCGAAGGAGGGGTATGGAAACGAGCCCAAGAGCTTGGGATACCGTTCTTTCATTTTCCCGGTCCTTACACGGCCGAAAACTACCAGTCATACGTTGCGAAGACCAGAGCGGATTTCATCGCTCTGTCCGGCTGGTTGAAGCTTGTCACAGGATTGCCTCCAGAGAGGACGATGAACATCCATCCGGGTCCATTACCGAGGTTCGGAGGCAAGGGGATGTATGGGCATCATGTCCACGAGGCCGTGATGGAGGCGTTTCGCCGCGGCGAGGTGTTCTACTCCGAAGTGTGCATGCATTTCGTCACCAAGGAGTTCGACAAGGGTCCGGTATTCTTCCGGTGCTTGGTTGATATCTCGTCGGATGAAACTCCGGAGACTCTGGCAAAGCGAGTGAACGAAGCGGAGCACAAATACCAGTCATATTTCACTTCTTTGGTTGTCAATGGAAAGATCTATTGGGACGGCAAAGACCCGGGAACCCTTGTTGGAGATATGGAATGGGATTTTCGTTCTCGCCTTTGAAGGCGAACAATTCCAAAAGCGCGACTAGATGCCGCGCTTTTTATTTATTATGGTACAATACTATTTTACAAGCAATTAACAGGCAAACACATGGAAAAAGTCAAAATTGAGAAAGGGTGCTCCGGCCTTCTTTGGGCTGCGGGATGGCTCTTCACCATCGGGTACTTGCATTTGTCATTTTGGTCAGGGGTTTTGGCTGTCGTCATTTGGCCATATTATCTAGGCATCGCCTTTGGCGCATAGTCATGAAAAGAAGGACCATAGCTTACATCGGCTTGATTGCGATCATCTTATTGATTGTCCATTGTTCCAGTGCGGGAAATGATACTCGCACAAAGCTCTATTTCTATAACCCCAAGCTTGATCAGGGTGCGGGAGGCGTGGAATGCAGCAGGAAAGGGCTTGTCGCAGTTGAACGAACCATCCCAAAGACTACTTTAGAAGATGCAATAGAATTGTTGCTAAAAGGGGAGCTTACAGACAAGGAAAGGATGGAAGGCATCACGACCGAATTCCCGTTGAAGGGAGTTGAATTGAAGGATGTCGATGTTAAGGACGGGATCGCAACTCTGACCTTTATTGATCCAGAATCGAGGACAAGCGGCGGTTCATGCCGTTCTGGCGTGCTCTGGTTCCAGATCGAGGCGACCGCAAAGCAGTTTTCCGGCATAACAAAAGTCAAATTCATGCCGGAAGACTTGTTCCAGCCGTAATTTACTATTTTAAATGTGTTAATATAGATCATTATGGATTCAAAGAAATTGATCTGGCTCGGACTCTCTGTCGGTGGCTTTATCGGAAGCCTCATACCCATGCTTTGGGGAGCCGGTGCCCTTTCTTTCTCATCGATCATCTTTTCGGCATTGGGCGCTTTTGCCGGCATTTGGGCGGGTTATAAGCTAGGCCAATAGCAACTGATCAAACCTTTTTTAATTGAATTGATTTTTTATGATATAATTGCCGCCTATGCAGAAGGAATTAAGGAAAAAGATGCTGATCACCGGACTTTTTGTCGTCATCATCGCTTTTCTCATTCTTCTATATTCCGGAACTTTCAATTTGCATGTTCCAGAATTGAAGTCATATAAGGGCTGGATGCCCGCTCTCATAGGGGCGGCAGCTCTTGTGGACAGCGTCAACCCTTGCGCTTTCTCAATTCTTTTTTTGACGACCACCTTCTTGTTCGGTTTGGATAGAACAAGGAAGCAGATCATGACTGCTGGACTCTCATATATATTCGGAATCTTTGTGACATATGTGCTCATAGGTCTTGGGGTGCTCAAAGTCCTCAGCTTCTTCGGCGCATCGAATCTCATCTCCACGCTCGGAGCAAGCGCCATAATAGCTTTCGGGCTCATCGGGCTCATAAACGAGTTTGTGCCCAATTTTCCTATACAGCTCAAAATACCGAAATTCGCCCATGGAAGGATAGCGATCCTTATAGAAAAGGCGACATTGCCGGCGGCATTCCTCCTTGGTGTGGTCGTTGGGATGTTCGAGTTTCCGTGCACTGGAGGGCCATATCTCTTCGTCCTGGGGCTCCTGCACGACCAAGGCAGCTATTTGCGTGGTTTTGCGTATCTTCTCTTCTACAACCTCATATTCGTCCTTCCGCTGCTTGTCATTCTGGCAGTTGCGGCCAGCAAGAAAGTCTTGCAAGCCGTAGAGAATGCAAGGAGGGCGGAAACGAAAAAGGCCAGGATCTGGCTTGCCCTCATCATGATCCTTTTGGGAACTTTGGTCTTTGTGATAAGATAAGGATATGAAAAACATAAGCTTGAATTACGAGGAAGTTTTGAAGAAGATAGAGGAGCTCAAGAAGGGCAGGAGTTTCGACCTGTCCACTGAAGAGGACCTTGCCATCGCCATAATGAACCTCATCAGCCTTGAGGAGCATTTCTTCTTCACGGGCTCAAAGACGAAGAAACCGGAATATTTCGATCTGCTCACCGAGGT
>JBAYMB010000042.1:0-4413 GCA_041663745.1 Minisyncoccota bacterium | reverse complement strand
TAGTATTTCCTTATCACTCCCTTTACCACAGCGGCAACCTGAAGCTCCTCTTTTGGATATATGGGCTTGTAGTTCTTGTTTGCCGGTTCAAGCCAGGTCTTTCCGCTTTTCTTCTTCAGGAACTTCATCGTCCAGCCGCCATCGACATATGCAATGACGATATCGCCGTCCTTCGGCTCCTTTTTCTTCTCTGCAACGACGAGATCTCCCTCTCTTATACCCTCATCTATCATTGAATCGCCTTTGACCTCAAGGACGTAGCTCATATCCTTGTTTCCTATGAGATAATCATCCAAACTAATGGTATCCGTAAGGGCATCTACCATGGTAGGGAAGCCAGCTTCAACAAGACCTAGCATTGGAAGCTCGCTCAATGATCTGGTAGGGATGAGAAAACCCTTGGAGTCTTTCTTGAATATCCCTTCATCTACAAGTTTATTGATCAATTTGAACACGGCATTCTTTGACTTGAAGCCTAGCATCTTCATCATCTCTGTATAGACAGGCATTCTACCGTTCTTCTTGTAGAAATCTATTATCTTATCTTTGTATTCATTCATGGTCTTAGAGCAAGAACATTGCTATGTTATTCGCAAACCTCTTGAACCAATTTGAATTGAATTTCGGAAGCCTGTGCATGTCCGACAGGCGGGAGAGGAGGAACATGTGCCTCAGAGACTCCCTTCTGTATGACAATCCCTTCAATATCTTGAGATCTATCACATCGTTGAGTTTCTTTATTTCCATTCTTATCATTTTTTCCTTCATGGTATTTATAAAATTAATGTTTGATATGCATACATTATAAGTGAACGATAGTTCACTGGTCAATGATAAAGTTGTGGATAACGAATGATCATATTAAAAAACTAAAAATATGGCTTTAAATAAGCATATAATTATCATTGACAAAAACGCATTTTTCATTTAATATAATACCGAAGTACCCCCTACGCTAAAAGAGTCATCGGTAAATGCTCTAAAACCGTCTGTGGCCCTGTGTGAGGCTCAAATCTCATACATCGCCCAAATAAATAACAGAGCTTGGAGGAAAAAGGTCCAAACTTTTTCTGAGAGCGGAAAATAACTTAGAGCTAGCCTTGGGGCAGTTCCTTAAAAATCAAAAAGGAGAAAGAAAATGGCTAAGCAAGGCTTGGTCATCGGCGGGTCGACAATCTCGGCTCGTCAAATGAAGGACTTCTTCCGTCAAGCGGATGAAGGATCGATCACAGGTTCTATGTTCCAAGATTTTTTGGATCATAAGGGCCAGTCTTCAAAAACCAACATTTACCTAAAACGTATCTTTGCCGAGGAAAAGATCTATATCGGCGCAACCGATGGCTATGCGAGCCTCGCAAATGCCATAAATATCTTTTCCTCCATCAATTTCGATTTCAGGGAATTGGGTTTGCATAACATGTGCTTGCCGACCAATGGGCGGGTGGCGGTCGAGATATTCGAGCTCGTTAAGGAGGGGACTTTCGAGAAGATCTACGGTTCCTTTGGTAAGAATCGCGATCGTTTCTGTCTCACACAGAGTCAGATTGTCAGGTTCTGTGTTGAGCACACGGATTTTCTGAAGAGCGATGGAACAAGAAATTTCTTTCTGTTCGAGGATGACAATAGGTTTTTCGTTGCGGATGTATGTCGATTCAACGATAAATGGCACATAGACGTTCTCAAGTTGTTGAACTCTAACGTTTGGTGTGTCGAAGGCAAGCCTCGTTTCTTTTTTCCGCAACTGTAACTTTTGACCCTCTGTGATCCGAAAGGAAAGCAGAGGGTCTTTTTTATTGACACATCTCATTTTACATGATAAACTTTCATCAAAGATTTTTGATAGCAAAAACACTACAAGGAGAGACAGCCCATGCAAAATCTGACACTGTGTTCCGCTTTAGCAGGCCTTCTTTTCGGCATATGGCCGCTCATGATGAATAAAAGCGGCCTTCCCGGAAATGTTTCCACCTCGATATTCGCCCTGACAGCTTTCCTGTGTGTTATGCCCTTTTCGATCAGGGCTTGGGGCAGCGTGCACGGAGCAAACTGGGGATACGCAATAGCAGCCGGGGTACTGGGCGGAATAGGGCTTCTGTTATTGAACGGGATGCTGTCCAAGGCCACTACGGCAAACATCGGAACTTTCTTTGTTGTAATGATCATCGTTCAAACCGCTACGCCTGTCCTTTACCAAGCGTACTTAAACGGCATGACGGTGAAGCAAGGGGTCAGTTTCGCACTTGCCATTGTTTCAGTTGCCCTGCTGGTCTTTTGATCCAGCCTTGATCCTCGGGAGATATGTCCTCCCGAGGATTTTTTATTTGACTATTTTCATATTAAATAGTAAATTTAAATAAACAGATGTTCTTTTACTCAAAGGAGAGCAAATCATGCAAATCGGTACATTCGGTCAGCCACTCTGGTGCCATGCTCACGGTGACAAGATGACGGTTGAGAATTTCAACAGAGAGACCAATCAGCTCGTTCTTTCCGGCAGTGTAGCTCGGTTATACATTTCCCACGTATTTGGCTCGCAAAAAGAATGGGCCGTGGACTGGGAAATAACCGAACCTAACGGAAAGGTGGTTGGCAGTACGATTTTCAGCAACACCGACCTTGCCTTGGCATTTGACATCATCAGCGGTTTTAACCACGAGGAACTTGCCAAACGATATGATGCCGAGAGCGCCAGTCAAGGAAGATACATCCGGTGGAAAAGGTACTTGAACATTCCTTGTCCCGGCACAGGACTTGACGGAGATCCCAACATCTCGATCTGGCTCAGTGAGCCGATCAAAAATGCTGTGAAAGAGCTCTTGTACAACGTAGGGTTCTGAGCAATTCCAAATGGCCCGATTCGAAATGAATCGGGCCATTTTTCTATTTCTTCCTTCCTCTGACCACCGCCTGCGCTGCCGCAAGTCTTGCGATAGGGACTCTGAAAGGGGAACAAGAGACATATGTGAATCCTTCTCTAAAGCAGAATTCAACTGTCTTCGGCTCGCCTCCATGCTCTCCGCAAATACCGATCTTAAGGTCCTTTTTGACAGAACGTCCTTTTTTGATAGCGATCCTTATGAGTTCTCCGACACCTTCCTGGTCCAATACCTCGAACGGATCGTATGCGAATATATCCTGAGCGACATATTCCTTGAGGAACTTTCCTGCGTCATCTCTTGAAAGGCCTACTCCCATCTGGGTCAGGTCATTCGTACCGAACGAGAAGAACTCCGCTCCGGCACTAACTATCTTGTCTGCAATGAGTGCCGCTCTCGGAACCTCTATCATGGTGCCGATCTTGTAGTTTATCTTCATCTTGGCTTCCTTTATCTTCTTTTCAACGATATTCACTATTCTCTCCTTCATTATGGAGAATTCCTTGGTTGTGGCCACTATTGGGATCATGATCTCAGGGGAGACCTTCACTTTCTCCTTTGCGACCTCTATGGCGGCATCGATTATGGCTTCCGCTTGCATGTCGTATATCTCGGGATATGTTATGGCAAGTCTGACCCCTCTGTGCCCAAGCATTGGGTTGAACTCATGAAGGTCCTCGATCTTTGATTCAAGTGTTTTTTCCGTAACTTTCATTTCTTTTGCAAGATCTGCGATATCCTTCTTTTCCTTGGGCAGGAATTCATGAAGAGGAGCGTCCAAAAGCCTTATTGTCACTCCAAGTCCGTCCATTGCGCGGAAAAGCCCTGCAAAGTCGCCTTTCTGATATGGATATATCTTGGCCAAAGCCTTCTTTCTTGCCTCAAGGTCCCCGGCAAGGATCATCTCTCTCACGGCTTTGATTCTCTCTCCCTCAAAGAACATATGCTCGGTCCTGCAAAGCCCTATTCCTTCCGCTCCGAACTTCCTTGCGACCTCTGCGTCATGCGGAGTGTCTGCATTCGTCCTCACTCCCATCTTTCTGAACTTATCGCTCCATTTCATGAGGGTGCCGAAGTTTCCTGAAAGGGAAGGGTCTTGGGTGCCGAGTTTTCCTTTGTATACTTTTCCAGTCGAGCCATCAAGCGAGATGAACTCTCCCTCTTTGATGACAATATCCTTGCTTCTGATGGTCAATGTCTTTGCTCTCTCGTCTATTAGAATGTCTGAACATCCAGCGACACAGCAAGTGCCCATACCTCTTGCAACGACGGCAGCGTGAGAGGTCATGCCTCCTCGCGCTGTCAAAATACCTTTTGATGAGTGCATTCCGTCTATATCCTCAGGCGATGTCTCTGTCCTCACGAGAATGACATCAAGACCTGATTTTGCCTTCTCATATGCCTCGGATGCTGTGAATACCACTTCGCCGACAGCAGCTCCCGGAGAGGCTGGAAGGCCCTGGGCGATGACCTCGCCTCGGGAAAGAGCTATTGGGTCTAGCTGTTTGTGAAGGAGCTGGTTTAATTGATTCGGGTC
>JBAYMB010000041.1:0-4522 GCA_041663745.1 Minisyncoccota bacterium | reverse complement strand
GCCGGCAAGGTCTTTATCAATGGAAGAAAAGCGATTTTGGGAGACAAGGTCAGTCCGGAAGACAGAGTGGAACTGAAGGAAAAGGTCAAAGACAAGTTCTCATACTACGCATATAACAAGCCGAGAGGGCTCATAACGAACAAGCAGGAAAAAGGAGAGAAGGACATAATAAGCTCAGTGAGCTTGAAAGGCATATACCCTGTCGGCAGGCTTGATAAGGATTCAGAGGGACTGATACTCCTCACAGACAATGGCAGGATAACAGATAAGCTGCTGAACCCTATATACGATCATGACAAGGAATATATAGTGAAGACCAGGACTCCGATAAAAGAAAGCCAGCTCCGCGTCATGGAACGCGGCATGGACCTTGAAGGTGATATCAGGACCAAGCCTTGCAAGACGAGATACATAGACGAACGAACTTTCTCCATCACCCTGTCCGAAGGAAAGAAGCATCAGATAAGGAGGATGTGCGATGCATTCACGTTGCCCATAGGATCTTTGAAGAGAGTGCGCGTCATGAACATAAGGCTTGGAGACTTGAAGCCTGGACAGTATAGAAAGATAGAAGGAGAGGAATTAAAAACACTATTAAAATCTTTGGGGGTGAACTAGATAATTTTTACAAAGAGAAAACCCCTGGCACGTGGAGGTTTTTGAATGGGTATTTCCATTCTCAAGACAGCGACATATTTTCCCAAACCACGGCCTAAAATAAGCATAAAAAAACCAGATGCGACTTGCATCTGGTGATCGTCTTTGTCATCCATGTCAAGACAACGCTCTTTTCTTGAGCCGCCGCCAGAATTCGGCATAGTTCTTCAATCTTTCCGGATCAATGCCGACTTGCTGGCCGGGCTTGCTCACCTTTCTGCGCCGAATGTAGTGCAAATCCCTTTTCAAGGACTTTGCCTCGCCATCTCGGGGGTCCATCCGATTAACCCCGAGCTTGCACCAGGATTCCGCATCTTTGAAGACCTCTTCTATCTCTTTCTCCTCAGGGGTCGAAAAGAGCTTCCTGCGAATGACAATGTAAATGACAAAAAGAACGATTGCCGCAACAATCAAGAATTTCATGATGAGATCCTTTCATGTTCGTCTGAAAAGACCATAGCATATGGATATTCAAAAAGTCAAATACTATTTCAAAATTAAATAGAACATCAGGAACAATCCCGCAGTGACTATCTGCGTCAAAGTCCCTATTATGGACCTGTCGAGCATCTTGTCCGGATGATGAAATGCATTGTGTATCTTTTGAAAGAACGCCCAGGGCTGATTTTTGAATTTTAAGTACATGAACTGGAAGAAATCGGGAAGCAACCCGGCAAATATGCCAAGCAAGGTCAGAAGCAAGCTCCTTTCATCTCTTACAAAGAAAAGCATTGCTATGAGCACGCCAACGACAAGATCAAGGCTTATGGACGAGAAGAACTTCAAGACAGATCCCCTGTTCTTGAATCCAGTCTTATTCGCATTGAAAAAATGTTCTATGTCATATTCCCTGTGAGGCAGAGTATCAAGGAAGTAATGGCTGGCAAACGCCAAAGCAAACCCCAGAGCCGGATCTTCCGGAAAGACGTTCGCTACTGTGGCTCCTACTATTGAATGCGGTGTTAGGATCATATTCTATTGGATGCAACTATTGAATGCCGCTACCTGCGCATTGTATTCTGCCGTCAGTTTCTTTATCTCTCCTGCAAGATTGTTGTATAGCCCGGCATACGTATTGTATTCAGCCGCCTTTGCATTATACGCATCAACATCAGAACTGCCTATGGCCTTCATCTCTGCTTGTATGCCTTTGATGCTTGTCATTAAGCTCTCGGCCGATACTTTGTATTTCTCTATCTTCGCCTTTATATCCGCATCAGGGCTCTTGCAGCCGGCAAGAGACTTCCCGAATATCTGGGCCGCTATCCAAACGGTCTGTCCCCCGAAATTTCCTTGGGAAGCATACACCCCTATCTCCGTGTATTTATTGTTCAAGATGTTCGCTCTGTGACCGGTGCTCTCCATCCAAGCTTTTACAAGTCCGGCAGAGCTTCCGAAGTTCCCCTTGGCAATGTTCTCCCCTATGGTTGCATAGCTGTATCCTTCCCTTTGGGCCATCTTTGAGATGTTGTCTCCCGATGGGGATACGTGATCGAAATATGTCTTTGAGAACATGTCTGCCGCGCGCAAAGATGCCAGCTTGTCTAGAAGGCTGTTCTCCGTCAGATTCACAAGACTTGCATTGTTGCTCTTCCTCTCTGTATTGGTGAGAGAGATGATCTGCTTGCTGTTCAGCTCTCCTCCTGTCTGACTCGGGAAGATATCGCTTCCGAGAGTGGTAGTCGGAGTGTATATGTTCTTCGTCAGGTCCCCTATGAGGTCCTCAAATGACGGCAATGGTTTGTTGTTGCTGACCGTTTGGACCGGAGTGGTGGCCACCTTCTTATCCGAAGCTGTCACGGTATATCCAGTACAGACCTGCTTGCCCAATCTTGTCCTGAACTCATCCGCCTTCCATTCCCCGCTTGATATGGAAAGAATGTACTGCTTGCAGAAATCCCCCTTTATCTGCCCTATTATATTGTTGTTGATATATGAAATGAATCCTCCGAGGCTCGAGGAAAGGCTGGAAAGTGTGGAGGCTTTGGCGATGTTTGTGAATAGAAAAATAGACGCGATTACGAGAGACAATACAAGTATTTTCTTGTTATTCTTCAATGTAAATACCATATTTGGATTATATCATAAAATCAAAAGTTTGTCTTTATTTCCCATATTTCATCTTTATTACTAAGATTTTCATGATATAATATCCCCCATGAAACTCATCATGACCATCTTTGGATATCTGAAATGGCACTATGGCCGCGCCTTGGGAAAGACCTTCATTCTCTGGAGGAACATCTTCTTCTTCCTCTTCGACTATTTCTCCATTAGAAGCCTTCTCGGCAATTTCTTCACACCTTGGAAGAGGTTGGCCGAGATGTATCCGAGAAAGTTCGACCTCAAAGTGTATGCGGTGACATTCTTCATGAACATGATAATGAGGATCGTGGGAATGATATTCAGAGCTGTCGCACTTGTCTTCGGCCTCATATGCATACTGGCCTACGTCATTCTCCTGCCCGTCTCCCTGCTCGTCTGGCTCTTGTTGCCTCCAATGATCATATTCCTCATATTATACGGCCTAGTATTAATCTTCCAAAAATATGATTAGAGACTATTTAAAACAAAGTTCCATATACAATGTCCTTTCAATCGAGTCCCTGATCTCGGAGGAGTTCAGGAACAAGCTGTCCAGGATATCAAAGTACATAGTGTACATTCTCGTCATCGTGCTCCTTGTCTCATATTTCGCAGGAGACAATCCGAACTTCGCAGGATACAAGAGCATCATCGATTCCCTGGCCCCGAGGATCACAGGCTTGATATTCGTAAATGTAGGAATATTGCTCTTTTCCAAGCTCGCCAACTTCTACCTGAACTCCACATACTACTTCGAGAAGATAAGCAAGAACAAATATGAGAAGGATGAGCTCTACACCTTCTCGGCCGGAAGGGTCTTGTATGCCGGAAGAAAGACGGATATCTTGCACGGCTTTTTGAATTCAGCCCTGGGAAGAAGGATACTTGCAAGGCTTGGCGTAGACAGATGGACCATAAAGAAATTTTCCGATTCCGCTCCGATGACCAAAGGAGAGAATATACCGAAATCTGAGGAGAACATCTTGAAACTTAAGGACATCATCACATACCTGTACGCTCAAAGGCAGAATTTCGCCAAGTTCCTGAACGAAAAAGGCATCACCGACAAAGAGCTCATGGGAGCCACCAACTGGGTCATATATGAGATAGAGAGGCAGGAATACAATAATCAATGGTGGAGGCCTGAGACTCTGGCAAAGATAAAAGGCATCGCAAGCGACTGGGCATTCGGGAGGACATACGTCCTTGACCAATACGGAAGAGACCTCGGGAACGACGAGGAAGTGAACTCCGAAGCTGTGGTCATCTCTGACAGGGAGAGCGAGATCGGGCAGATAGAGAACGCACTGTCAAAGACGATGGGAGCGAACGCAATGATCGTGGGAGAGCCTGGACAGGACAAGATGCAGGTCATATGGAGCATGACGAGGAACATAAAGAACGGGACCATAGCATCGGCTCTTGCAAAGAAGAAAGTCATTCTCCTGTCCGTAAGCGCCCTTGCCTCGGTATGCAAGACAAAAGACACATTTGAGAACCAGATATCAAGGATATTCAAGGAGGTGACATATGCCGGGAATATAATCCTTGTCATAGACAACTTCGGACAATTGGTCACCCTTGCGGAGAATCTCGGCAGCGATTTCACCAACCTCATAGACTCATTTCTCGGAAGCGCATCGGTCCAGGTCGTGGCACTCGTGAACACGTCCGATTTCCACCAGAGCATAGAACCAAATGCAGCTTTAATGACCAAGTTCGAGAAGATAATGGTCCGTCCCCTCTCTACCGAGGAGATAACGAGGATAATCTCGGCATC
>JBAYMB010000040.1:0-4653 GCA_041663745.1 Minisyncoccota bacterium | reverse complement strand
GGCTCTGATTTTCTGCTCACGGAAAGGGAGGTGAAGAGAGTGGTGAATCTGTACAAAGCGGTCTTCTCGGAGTTTGAATTGATTTAAAATGAAACAAAGAGCATTCACATTAATTGAGCTTCTTGTGGTCATTGCCATCGTAGGCATACTCTCTTCGGTCATATATACGAATATACAAGGATTGAGGGAAAGAGCGAAGATAACTGCTGGTATAAGATTTGATTCCTCAACATTACATTCAATTGGAGATCAGTTGGTGGGGGAATGGACCTTTGATTGGCCTCTAGTAGGAGGTCTTACTCCAGATACGTCGGGGAGTGGAAGTAACGGAACCCTTGTTGGTTCACCCGCAACTACTACCGGATATAACAACAAAGGAGCATATGATTTTGATGGAACGGATGATTATGTCGATGTTGGAAACAATGCGAATTTAAGTCCCACTCAAGCGATCACTGTCACCATGTGGCTTTACTTCGAAGAAACTTCGCCTAGCTGGCTGTTCGTGTTGGGAAAAGGAGGATTTGAACGCGGTTACGGATTTTGTATGAATAATAGTTTGAGTAATTTTGGTTTTTCAATAAATGGTAATGTAGTTAAGGCAAAGACAGCTATTTCATCGGGAGTCTGGAATTTTTGGGTCGGAACATATGATAAACAAAATGTTAAACTTTACAAAGACGGGGTATTGGTCAATAGTGTGGCATACACAGCAGATATGGTCTCGGTAGCGGATAATTTTAGAATTGGCAGAGCGGGCTATGGCAGCGGAACGAAAACATATACCAAGGGAATTTTCGATGATATTCGCGTTTACTCTTCAGCTCTCTCCTCTTCCGATATTCAAAAGCTGTATGCTGAAGGCGTATCTAGCCATCCTAACCTAGCAAACAAATGAGAAATAAAGCATTCACATTGATCGAGCTGCTTGTTGTCATTGCCATCGTAGGTATACTCTCTTCTGTCATATATACAAATATCACAGGACTTCGGGACAGAGCAAGGATAACGGCAGGGATAAGGTTTGATTCTTCAACATTACACTCTATTGGAGATATGCTCGTAGGAGAGTGGACGTTTGACACACCCACTGCTCTTTTAGCTGACACTTCGGGATCTGGAAACAATGGTTCCACCACCACTTCGCCGATCTACTATTCCACCGGAGGATACAACAACAAAGGAACCTTCTATTTTGATGGAACAGATGACTTCATTAATTTAGGGGATATGCCGTCCGTTGAAAATCAAAGCGCTCTGACAGTGTCTCTTTGGATGAAAGCGACAACACTGTCCACTTTGAAATTCTTGATCGGAAAAGCGGGTAGTACCCTTGCTGAGAGTTGTTTTGCCATAGAGACCGGAACTGCAGGTGAGAAACTTATCTTTGGCCTTAACTCAGCTACTGATAATTATGCGCAAACTGTATCGGGGGTCATAACAGCGGGTTCCTGGCATCATGTTGCAATGGTATTTGACGGAACACAAACAGGCAATACCAACAGATTGAGAGGTTATGTCAACGGCGTTTTGCTGAACCTTGTCTATAATCTTACTATCCCCACGGTCACTCTATCCACAAATTCTGATCTTCACATCGGCTCCTCAAATAGTACAAGATATTTCAACGGTCTCATAGATGATGTTCGCATCTATCAAAGCGCCCTGTCAAGTTCAGAGATCCAAAAGATATATGCGGAAGAAAAAGCAGGCCATACCATGGCCAATAACAATTGATTTTTCCTATTTTTAATGTTAATATGGGGAACAGCGGGGTAGAGTAGCAGTAATTCGCGAGGCTCATAACCTTGAGACGCCCGTGCAATTCGGGCCCCCGCAACAATGAAAAGAAAGCTTTTGTTCCGCAAGAGCTTTCTTTGGTTTGAGTTTCCCGTAAAAAATGCTATATTTTGGAAACTGTTCGAGAATGTCGGCGTAGCTCAGGTGGTTAGAGCGAGCGCTTCATAAGCGTTAGGTCGGTGGTTCGAGTCCACCCGTCGACACAAGATATAGGTTAGTTTATTGTCCTGTCACGTGATATGATATATCTGTGCCGGTACTTAAAAAGGTAAACAAGGATTTTTTCAAGAAATGGACGCATGATATGGCATACGTCGTCGGATTTTTTGCTGCGGATGGATATATCACAGTGAACAGGAGGGGAGGACAGTTTTGGTGCATGGACATCACAGATAGAAAGCTCATTGAGGGAATAAGGGAGGTCATCGGATCAGAGCATAGGATCGGCGTGCGAAAGAGACACAAGAAAAGATATACCAGCTATCGTTTGCAGATAGGTAGTATTGAAATATGTGATGATATGAGAAAACTTGGTTTCAAAGAAAACAAGACAAAAAGCTTGGCCATTCCCCATGTGCCTAAAAAATATTTTTCAGATTTTGTGCGCGGATATTTTGACGGCGATGGGAATGTATGGGTGGGATATGTGCATAAAGACAGAGTAAAACCTACATTGGTCATAAATACCGTATTCACATCATGTTCCAAACCTTTTTTAGATGCATTATTCGAAAAAATATATATGCATTGCAAAGTTTCAGGGCGTGTCAAAAAAGGAAATGGTAACTTTTACAGATTGGTATATAGCGTTAATGGTTCTTTGAAATTATATGATTTTATGTATAATAGGCTGGGTGCGTCAAAACTTTTCCTTAAGAGGAAAAAGGACGTATTTGAGAGATATATGAAAATGCGGGCGTAGCTTAGCTGGCCTAAAGCGCCTTCCTGTCACGAAGGAGACCGTGGGTTCGAATCCCATCGCCCGCGCAATTCGATGTTCTGTGGTTGTGATGAAAATTATCCACTTCACATCATTGCTTGAAATATTTTTCTTCGGTATCAAGGTGGAATTTGCCGTAATCCACGAGCTCGTTTATTATGGCAAGGACGCCGACCTTGCTCTCCGGATCGGTTTCCAGAAGATCGAACACATGGTTCACTATTTCAAAGAAATGCTTATACTGCTCGTTGATGAGCGCCACATTCACGCTGTAACTGTCATCTCATATAAATCTCTCATATTTCATATATTGGTATTATATCACTGTACGATATGATAGCCAAAGAAGATGTTGATATCAAAAACCGTACTTGTCACTTGGTGGGGGAATGTTAAAATATACGGCATGGAACACAAGAAGGGACCGATGAAGAAAGCTCTATCGTTCGGGTTCAGCCTGATCGAGCTTTTGGTTGTCGTTGCTCTTATCGGCATATTGGCGAGAGTGATATTCTCCAACGTATCAACTACCCGAGAGAAGTCCAGGATATCCGCTGGGACTGCGTTCGATGCGAACACCCAGTATTCTTTTTCCAGCAAGCTTGTTGGGGAATGGACCTTTGATGAGGACAGCCGTTCTGTCCAGAGCGCGCTTGACTGGTCCGGCAATGGGAACAATGCGACAGTTTTCAACGGCTCTATCACATGGGGCACATCAACCGGTTATAACAAGAAAGGGGCGTATTATTTCGGATCAGCCAATACGAATTACATAAGCATCCCGGACAGCTCGACTTTGGACCTGACCCTCAATATAACAATTACAGCTTGGGTCTATATAACGGCGAACAGCTGGAACAGCGGTGTTGTTTTCAAGGAGGCCAATGGAGCGCATTTTCCCTCAGCTTCCCAAGGAGCGTATTCTTTCGGTTTTTATACCGGAGGCAATCAGAAATTGATGGTGAGATTGAACAGTTCGACCACGGAAGGCTCCGGACAGCTCACTTCGCCAAAGATCCTTTCTTTGGGAAAATGGTATAACATAGCCTTCACTTTTAATAAGCAAAAAATAACCATCTATATAGACGGGGTCAAGGATAGCAGTTCATCATATACTCCAAGCATAAACGCCACTGATGGAAATTTGAAAATAGGAAATTATTACAACGGCAGCTATGGATTTTTTGGATATATAGACGATGTGCGCATCTATAATGTCGCTCTTACCGCAGAAGACATGCAAAGGCTATACGCCGAAGGCAAACTTGCACATATGGGCTTGGCCGTAACAAAATAAAATCATTTTCATGCACAACCTAATTCTTTGGGTAGAATCATCAAAATACATACTGTTGTTCTTCGGGTCCATCTTTGAGGGTCCTGTGGTCATGGTCGCTAGCGGTTTCCTGTATCATCTCGGCCAGTTGAACCTTTGGCAGATGTATTTTGCCATTCTTGCCGGCGATTTTACGGCCGATATCATGTGGTATTGCATCGGCAGGTTCGGAACTCATAGTTTCATCTTCAAGCACAGCCGTTTCCTCGGTATCACCGAGGAGACCCTTGAGAAGATACAGGTTCGCTTCAGAAAATACAATCAGAAGATCATCATATTCTCGAAGCTGACCATGGGCCTCGGCTTCGGCTACATCATCTTGATGGCCGCTGGAATATTCAAGATACCCATGAGGAATTACCTCATCCTGTGCTTCTTGGGCGGCCTGTTCTGGACGGCATTCCTTCTGACCATCGGCTATTTCTTCGGGAACATCTATACCAACATCACCGGGACGATGAAGATCGTTTCCATGTGCATTTCCCTCGTCGTGCTCATATTCGGGTTCCGATTCATGAACAGCTATCTAAAGAAACAAATAGCATGATCTCATTCATAATTCCAACAAAGAACGAAG
>JBAYMB010000039.1:0-4776 GCA_041663745.1 Minisyncoccota bacterium | reverse complement strand
TGTGACTCTACGGGGAATCGAACCCCGATTCTAGCCTTGAAAAGGCCATGTCCTAACCGTTAGACGATAGAGCCGAAGAAACATCAAGCAATATAACATTTTTTGCGAAAAAGGCAAAAAATGGTAGTATCACCTCACACGGAGAGGTGGCTGAGTGGTTGAAGGCGCTGCATTCGAAACGCAGTAGGGGCGCAAGTCTCTCGGGAGTTCAAATCTCCCCCTCTCCGCAGATGTATTTTATGATAAAATGATCTGATATATGGATTATAAAACACTACATGGCAATTTTGGAAATCGCAGTTACAATTTCTATTATGGTTCAGGAATAGTTAAAACTCTGGGAAAGCAGATGAATCATTTGAAATTGGGAAGATCTGTCGCAATAGTTTCTCACCCCAAATTAAAAAAAGTATTTGGCAACCAAATATCTAATATTTTAACCAAATCTGGACGGAAGCCGTTTTGGATACTGATTCCGTCTGGCGAAAAATACAAAAATCTTGAGACTGTTCAATGTATATATAATGAATTCGCCAAAGCCAAAATAGACAAATCATCAGCAGTTATTGCATTTGGCGGCGGGGTATTGCAGGATCTTGTCTGTTTTGCTGCCGCTACATATTTGCGAGGAGTTCCATATGTACAAATCCCAACGACACTTTTGTCACAAGCAGATATTGGCATAGGAGGTTGTGCGGTAGATCATCCGGCAGGAAAGAGCCTTATTGGCACTTTCTATCAACCAAAACTTGCTTTGATTGATGTAGATTTTCTTTCAACTTTGCCTGAGCATGAAGTAAAGAACGGTATTTCTGAGATGATTAACAAAGTAATATGCTTGGGCGGAAATGATCCCTCATCTTTATATAAAGATATCCCCAAACTGATCACTAAAGATAAGAGAAAAATTTTGGAATACATAAGAATCGCAAATTCAATAAAACTAAAGATCATTGAAAAAGATGAGACCGGATCGCTTGGCACACGTGCAGTATTGGATTTTGGCCATACGCTGACATATGCGCTTGAGCGGGCCACAAACTACAAACTTCCGCACGGTTTTGCCCTTGGAATAGGTATGAGAGCGGCGCTTTTGCTGTCGGAACAAGAAGCTGGATTTTCGTCTAAAAAATATGGACAAATATTGAGCTTGATTGAAAAAGCCGGCTTGCCGACAAGGATCCCATCAAATATAGATCTAAAGACATTGTTGAAATTTATGCACTATGACCAAAAGGCCAAAGATGGTAAAATCCGCTTTGTTCTGCTTCGAGATCTTGGCAAGCCTTTTGTTTCAAATGGAATGGATGATGATAAGATTACTAAATCATTAAGACAGTTATACGATTAATATGAAACCGATTATAGCTTTGCGTGATTGGATATTGGTAAAGATAAAACATTCTTGGAATAAGAATGTCCTAGTTACGCCAAGAGTGTCCAATTATGTGGACAAATTAGTTTTAGACAAGGAGAGTCCGTCTGTAAAAAAATTCTACGAACAAAGCCTTCAATTGCCGATGTCACATATGCAAACTGAGGTCAGTCAAGCGCGGTTTCTCATGTTGTTGGTAAAAGCTGTTCATGCAAAGCGTATCCTTGAGATAGGGACTTTTCGAGGTTTTAGTGCAATACATTTGGCAGAGGGGCTTTCAAATGACGGGCAGATTGTCACGTGTGAATTATCGCCTGAATATGCGCAAGAGGCGCGCAATATATTTTCTGAGACAGGAATGGGAAATAAGATAAGGATAGAAGAAGGTCCGGCAATCGATACATTGTCAAAACTTGTCAAAGATAATGAGAAGTTTGACATGATTTTCATTGATGCGGATAAGGAAAATTATAAGGATTATTTTATTAAATCCAGAAAACTGATATCTCCGGGAGGAATAATTTTGATCGACAACGTATTATGGGGGTCACTCGTGACATTTAAAGACAGTTCTGATCCAGTTGCAAAGATCATGAGATCTTTCAATGAGTTTGTATTTGCCGAGATGGGCAAAAATGCCGTGATAATACCAGCATGGGATGGAATGATGGTTGTGATTCCAAATTGATCATATAAAATCCAAATGACCTACCCAATCGTACAAATCAAGACAAAGGACAAGCTGGATCTATACGGTTTGTTTTTGGAATCACCCAAAAGCAAAACGGTCTTCATGAACATCCACGGCACTGCTGGTAATTTCTATGAAGAAGACTTCATCCAATTCATCGCAGAGAAGTTGAATGAAGAGGGTATATCGCTGCTCTCAACGAACAATCGAGGAGCTTCCGTATATGATTCATACGAAAGGAGCGGAGCAGCAACGGAAAGATTCGAGGATTGTCTAATTGATATCGATGGTTGGATAGAGTTTGTGATGAGCAAGGGATACAAGAACATCATTCTTTCCGGACACAGTCTTGGCACGGAAAAGGCGGTCTACTACATGACCCGCGGAACATACAAGGATAAGATAGAAAAGATGGTGCTTTTGGGTCCCTCCGATTCATACGGATGCCACAGAATGTACGATGGACAGATGAACATTGAAGCGCAAAAGAGGACAGACGAACTTTTAAAGATATCCGAAGGTTTGATGAAAGAAGGGAAGGGAGGGACATTTCTTGCAAGAGACGCATATGGCGGAGGAAAGCCAGGAGGGATTATGCCGAAAACTGCAGAATCATTCGTGAATTTTCTGGGTTCCGGATCCAAAGTGTTGGAAGCTCTGCCCTTTGCCACAAGGAAGCTTGAGAGCTATTCCAAGATAAAAGTTCCAATACTCGCTGTAATAGGGGATGGGGAGGAATATACTGCCATCACGACAGACGAAGCCTTGGAACTTATGAAAAAAGAAAATAAGAATACGCAAGCCGTCAAACTTGAAGATTGCAATCATGATTTTCAGGGGAAGGAGAGGGAACTGGCTGGGATAATATATAATTTTATAAGCTCTTGACTTTTTTCTTCAATTAGTGTATTGTAGCATCAGGTCAGTTAAATCCTTCGAGGAGCATGCCATGTCACCAATAACGAGGTTGTTCGTTTCCTTTGTGGTCTCAGTTGGCGCGGTGGTTCTCTTGGTCCTTTTCAGGATCAATGATGCCACCACCCCGTTTTGCTTCTCTTGGACTTGGGCGATTTACATACTGATCGCCTTTGTCCTGGTCTGGTTGCTCTTTCACTGTTCGTTGGAATCCTTTCTCAAGGATTCCCGCGACAAGGAAGAGAAATAAGGCAAAATGCAAGGGCCCCGCTACAGAAAGCGGGGCCTTTTTCTTTTTGTATCCCATATGTGGTATAATTCTCCTAGGTCACGCATTTTTAAATCATTTATATAACATGAACAAAAAGATATTCATTTGGATAATCGTTTTGATAGTTTTGATCTTGGGCGGTTATTATCTTTTCAAGAACTATACTCCTTCCGTTCCTGCCAATGTTCAAAATACCGCTTCCTCATCAGATGAGAAGGTGAATTTGGTATACGCCGTCCATTGGGCGCTAAAGGACCAGACCGAT
Organism: Minisyncoccota bacterium; assembly: GCA_041663745.1. Classification (GTDB taxonomy): domain Bacteria; phylum Patescibacteriota; class Minisyncoccia; order Phycocordibacterales; family GWA1-40-21; genus Bog-1340. The sequence goes on along the minus strand of JBAYMB010000039.1, from coordinate 1,259 downwards.
GGCATATACAAGAACGGTGTTCTGAAGTCAAAGGGACTGAAGCAGTATTTGGATGAATACACAAAGCTTTATCCGAATGTCGAATTCACAGTTAAGGTCATTCCGTACGGCGAATATGCAGACACCCTTCAAGTCCTGAGCGATGCGGATCTGGCTCCGGACATCTACCAGATATATTCTCCATGGGGAGTCTCATATGTCAAAAACGGCATCCTGGACACTCCGCCCCAGGACATCAAGGATGATGTGATGAAGAATTACATCTCCACTGCGGGAGTGAACATAAACGGGGAGATCTGGGGAATTCCGACGGAAATAAACACCAATGCGCTCCTATACAACAAAGACCTTTTCAAGGAGGCGGGAATAGCGACATATCCGAGAACATGGGATGAGTTCGTGAATGATGCGGTAAAGCTCACGAAGAGGGATTCCAAAGGGAACATCATCCAATACGGAGTTGCATTCTTGAACGAGGATTGGCAAGTCGTCGATCCATTTCTTTCCATTCTTTTCAGCAATGGCGGGAAATACCTTTCAAGCGATCTCAAGAAAAGCTTGTTCAATAGCACAGAGGGCGTGGAAGCTTTGAACGCGGAATTGTCGCTTTTCAAAAAGGGAGCAACGGATACGAACGGAAACTTCTTCGATTTCGGGAAGGGGACTGTCGGTATGGTCATCGCACCGCCATGGGTCAAAGCGACATTCGCAGGGAATTTCGGGGATAAATTCGAATCAACCGTGGGTGTGGCGACATTCCCTGTCTTCAACAAGCCGGCGACCATGAGCTACAGCTGGTTCATGGGTGTCATGGGCAAGAGCAAGAACAAGGAAGCGGCATGGAACTTCTTGAAATGGTTTTCGACGGACGTTCAGCCAAGCGGGACCACCCGATATGGAGATCTCTTGGCGGAGAACATAGGAGCTATCCCTTCAAGGAAGATAGATTTTGAGAGCCATAAGGATGTTTTGGGAGATTTTTTCACCAAGATATACGTTGATGAGATGAAGAACACCGTGGCCGAACCGAACGTCCTTGAGAGCAACAATATAAAAGCCACTTTGATGAAGGAGATCCAGGCTGCCTGGGCCGGCAAGAAGACTGCGAAGGAAGCTTTGGATTCCGCGGCGATAGAGGTTGATAAGATATTAGAGAGACAATAACATATGGGGCTTAAATTCAAATCCCTGACATTAAAAGTAAGTTTGTTCGTCATAGCCATCATGATGGTGTCTTTGGCCGTGTCATCGACGATCTT
>JBAYMB010000038.1:0-4887 GCA_041663745.1 Minisyncoccota bacterium | reverse complement strand
GTTTCTCCTGATTACAAAAAGGTGATCGGTTATTCTAACACGCTTAAGGAATTAACGAACAAAATAAAAACGGAGGTTGTGTATACGAAAGTATTGCCGTCAGATACTATTTTTGCCTTTAATTGATATGGGTTGGATCAAATATTCATATCAAGGCCAATGGAATAATGATCGCATCATCTACGACAAACCTCTTATTGAAGTGGAATTTATCCATGGGAATAAACACATCAAAGTTGCTGAATGTCTCATTGATTCCGGTTGTCACACAACTCATATAAACGCTGAACTTGCGGAGTATCTGGGGATAAACATGGATGTATGCGAAAAAGTAAAATCTGTTGGTGTTGGCGGTGTAAATGACGGTTTCAAAACAAATATACATTTAAGGTTAAAAGATTTTGATTGCACATTTGAATCTCCTGTGGTCGTTGTAAAAGCATTGCCGGTTCCGGTTTTATTGGGACAAAACAATTTTTTTGACGAATTTGCGATAAAATTTGAAAAACATAATAATACCTTTGAATTGAAAAAGGTTGACTGATGATTAGTTTTATTAAATCAACCCAACCTCTCCCATCTTCTCTTCAATTAATCCTTTGATCTCCATCACCGAAAGCACAGTGATGGCCTTTGATACCGGCATTTTCATTGCTCTCATCAGTTCATCTTTTGGCATCGGTCTTTGAAGTATCCGTATCACAAGCAGTTCTTCATCTGAACAGTCCGAATGCTTGAATTCCAGATTCTTCGGAGTCTCATCCATTCTAAATCCCAAAGCTTCCAGAATATCCTCACTTGTTCGTATAGGCGTAGCTCCAAGCCGAATCAGCATGTTGGGCCCATCGGAATTCTTTGAGAATATGGAGCCGGGGACCGCAAAGACATCCCTGTTGTATTCAGTTGCGAATTTTGAAGTGATGAGGGTGCCTGACCTTATCTCTCCCTCAATGACAAGAACAGCATGGGACATTCCCGCCATTATCCTGTTCCTTTGAGGGAAGCTGTATGGAGTGGCGCGGAAAAGAGACTCAAACTCGGAGATCAAGACTCCTCCTTCTTCCAATATCTTTTTGGCAAGTTCTCTGTGAGATGCGGGGTAGAGGACAGATTCATCAAGACCGGATCCCGGGACAGCTATGGTCTTCAATCCTGCATACATAGCGCTCCTGTGAGCTATTCCGTCTATACCCAAGGCAAGACCTGATACTATGGCCACATCATATCCTTTGAGGCCTGAAATGAGCTTCTCGCAGGCGGCTTTGCCGTATTCTGTGTACTTTCTTGAGCCCACTACGCAAAGGAGTTTGGTGTCGGGCGTCGGAAGTTTGCCTCGGATGTAAAGTTTTTGGGGAGCGTCAGGGATCTCTCGGAGCATTTCCGGGACATCCTCGCCTAGAAGTACATTGATGTCAAAATCGTTCATTTGTCTATTTTACCATTCTTTGTTATTATTTCCATCAACATGCTGGACATAAAATTCATAACAGAGAACAAAGACCTTATTGCAGAAGGTGCTCGAAAGAAGCATATAAAGTTTGATGTTGAGGAACTTGTCAAAGCGGACACGAAAAGGAGGGAATTGCTCACAAGCATTGAGAAGAGCAGAGCCGAGCAGAACGAGGTCTCTTTCCGCATACCACAATTGAAGGACGATGCTGCGAAGAAAGAACTGCTCTCGCAGATGAAGATCTTGAAAGATGGTCTGCAGAAGGAGGAAGAGAAGTTGAAGGAGGTCATGAAAGAGTGGCAGGGGCTCATACTATCGGTTCCGAACATTCCAGACATATCAGTGCCTGAAGGTGCCACTGATGCAGACAACAAGGAGATAAAGGTCTGGGGGGAGATACCGAAGTTCGATTTCAAACCGAAAGACCATATTGAGATAATGGAGAAGCTTGATCTTGCCGATTTTGAGACCGGTACGAAAGTCTCTGGATTCCGAGGATACTTCTTGAAGAATGAAGGAGCGGAGCTTGAGATGGCCATATGGCAATTGACGATCGATCTCTTCAGAGAGAAGAAAAGCGATTATGGACTCATGATTGTCCCTTCGCTTGTCAGAAGAGAGACCCTCATGGGCACAGGATATCTTCCTCAAGGGGAGGATGATCTATACAAGACCCAAGATGCCGACTATCTTGCCGGAACGGCGGAAGTCGCCACTATGGCGTATTTCTCCGACAAAGTTTTGAACAAAAAAGACCTGCCGATGAAAAAGCTTGCCTTCTCACCTGCATTTCGAAGGGAGGCCGGAAGCTACAGCAAGGATGTGAAGGGACTCTACAGAGTCCATGAGTTCATGAAACTTGAGCAGGTCATACTCTGCGAAGCATCGCATGAGGAGAGCGTAAAATATCACGAGGAACTTCTAGGAAATGCCGAGGATGTAGTGCAAGCTCTAGGCCTCCCATATCATGTGGTCCTCACTTGCGGCGGAGACCTTGGTCTTGGACAAGTGAAGAAATACGACATAGAGACATGGATGCCTTCGAAGAACAAATATGGAGAAACGCACTCCTGCTCGTATTTCCATGATTTTCAGGCAAGGAGATTGAACATAAAATACAGGGATGCAGACGGGAAGCTGAAGTTCGTCCATTCTTTGAACAATACAGCCATTGCTACGCCGAGAATCCTAATTCAAATATTTGAGAACAATCAGCAAGCTGACGGTTCCGTCAAGATCCCTGAAGTATTGAGGAAATACATGGGAGGGAAGGAATATATAGGGAAGAAATAAAATAATGAATACCAAAAAATTTACAGCTGTATATAAAAAAAGTGGCAAATGGGTAACCGCTTGGATAAAAGAGATATCCGGGGTCAATACCCAAGGAAGGACAAAACTAGAAGCAAAAGAAAATTTGGAAGAAGCATTGAAGCTTATTTTGGAGACAAAATAAAAAGAAATTATTTTTTATGTACCTGCACCAAACATCAAGCATAAACTCGTCTTTCAAGAAAAAGAGGAGGGCGAGTTTTTTCAAGAGATCAGGGGTCATTCTCGTTCTCGTCATCATAATTTTGTCTTTTTTAGTTTGGCTTTCAAGAACTGAGAAGGTCAGAGTCCAGCACATCACCATATCCGGGGATTCATCCATATCACAGGATGACATATTGAATGTCGTAAAAGCCGATATGGAGAAGAAATATCTCTGGATCATAGGGACGGATAATTTTATTCTGCTCAACAAGGGAAGAGTAGAACAAGATATTCTGAGCAATTATAAAAAGATAGAATCTGCCGAAATTTCTTTTTCCGATATGAATAGCATAGATGTGAAGGTCACAAATCGGGTAGCTTCAAGCTTCTGGTGCCTGGGGACGCCCATGGATGCGAAGAATTGTTTTTTCATGGACCAGAATGGTCTTGTCTTTTCCGAGGCACCAAACATTCCCGGAAGCGATATGTTCAGGTATTTCGGGTCAATAACCGAGAATTTTGTGGGTGCGTCATATTTTGACAGAGATGAGTTCCAGAAGATGGGAAAGTTCATATCGGATATGAAAGCCATATCCTTCGATCCAATATCATTCAATGCCGTTGATGCCCATGAATATGAGACATATCTATCATCAGGTGGGAAGGTCCTGTTGAACGACCAGAAAGGCTTTGAAGCATCGTTTGTCAAACTGAAGGCATTGGTCGATAATGGGTATGTAAAGACAACACCTGATTTTTTAAAGAGGATAAATTATATAGACCTCAGGTTTGGGGATAAAGTGTCTTTCAAGCTTAGGTAAGCTTTGATATAATACAGGTATGAATAGAAAAGGATTTACACTCATAGAGCTGCTTGTAGTCATTGCCATCGTAGGCATACTTTCTTCAGTCATATACACGAACATCACAGGACTCAGGGACAGAGCGAGAATCACTGCAGGAATACGATTTGATTCTTCCACACTCCATTCCATAGGAGATATGCTGGTGGGAGAATGGCTGTTTGATACAAATACTAGTCCAACGCCTGATACTTCTGGTAATAATAATATTGGAACTCTTTCAGCAACTCCGCCGACTTGGCAACAGACTGGTGGATACAACAGTAAGGGAGCATATAGTTTCAATGGAACAAGCAATTATATCACTATACCAACAATATCAATCAGTAATAACATAACTGTATCTGCATGGATTTATTCTTCCAATTTTAATCAAAATGGTTTTGTTGTTTTTAAAGAGCCGGTTAATTCACAATGGGCATTATTTTTTGAGTCACCTTATTTTGAATGGAGAGGAGTTACGGCAAGTCTTACTTGTTCTCCTCCTTCAAATAATACTTGGCATCATATTGTTGGAACCCAATCAGGAACACTTGCTGAACTTTATATTGACGGGACCAGATGTAATAGTAGTGGAGCTATTACCACAATAGGCAATGGTACAGGGAATATTTATATCGGTGCATATACTGGAGGATATTTTTTCAGTGGTCTAATTGATCAAGTCCGTATCTATTCCTCAGCTCTTTCCAGTTCTGAAATCCAGAAATTATACACCGAAGGTATATCTAGTCATCTTAATCTAGCAAACAAATGAGAAATAGAGCATTTACACTCATAGAGCTGCTTGTAGTCATTGCCATCGTAGGCATACTTTCTTCCGTTATATATACGAATATCACAGGAATTAGAGATAGGGCGAGGATAACTGCGGCAACAAGATTTGATTCCTCAACACTTCATTCCATTGGTGATCAGTTGATCGGGGAATGGACATTTGATATACCGGATAATTATTTACTTGATACCTCCGGTTTTAATGCGCCAGCATAAATCTCCAGACTCTGTCTGGAGATGCAGCGGCAGTCCAGACGATCCATCTGATATACTGTAACAATGAGATTCAGGAAAAGCAGTCATGCAGTATATAAGACAGAG
>JBAYMB010000037.1:0-4947 GCA_041663745.1 Minisyncoccota bacterium | reverse complement strand
GGCAAGACCGAACCTTTCCGCTCCCTCTATGACTATCATCGTGGCATTCGGGACGTTCACTCCCACCTCGACGACAGATGTTGCGACAAGTATGTCCATTTTTCCGTCTTTGAAGTCCTGCATGACGTTCTCTTTTTCAGAAGAAAGCATCTTGCTGTGGAGCACGCCTATCTCATATTCGCAGAAGACGCTCTCTTTTAGTCTGACAGCTTCCTCTTTGACCGACTTTGCGATGATGGCGCCTTCCTTTGCCGGGTCTGGTTCGTTTATTCTCGGACATATCACATACAGCTGCCTTCCTTCCGACAGTCTCTCTTTTATCTCGCCATATATCTTGTCCCTGTAGTTCGGCAGGACTATTTCCGTGATTATAGGTTTCCTTCCCGAAGGCATTTGGTCAAGCAGGGTGATATCAAGGTCGCCATATATGGTGAGGGCAAGGGTTCTCGGTATGGGAGTGGCTGTCATTGAGAGCAGGTGGGGGTTCATACCTTCTTTCCTCGTCAGCTTCTGCCTTTGCAGGGTTCCGAACCTGTGCTGTTCGTCTATTATGGTATATGCCAAGTGCTTGAACTTGACCGACTTCTGTATGAGCGCATGGGTTCCAATGAGTATGGGAATCTCTCCGTTCGCCACCCACTTCAAAAGCTGAGTCCTTGATATCTGCGTCCATCCTCCGGGATTCACCTTCGAGGGGAACTTCCTACATTCCTTTCCTGTTATGAGCCCTACCTGCATTCCTAGATGAGTGAAGTATTGTATGAACGATTCAAAATGCTGTTTGGCCAATATTTCCGTAGGGGCCATGTATGCCACCTGGAGATTGCCGAAATCCTGTCCCTTCGGCCTTGAGCTAATGACAGCAAATGCGGTCGCGGCCGCAACAGCCGTCTTTCCCGAGCCCACATCTCCTTCAAGCAGTCTTCCCATGGCATGTCCTTTCTTGAAGTCGGAAAGAATATCTTTTATAGCTTTGTCTTGGGCATCGGTCATCTTGAAAGGGAACCTTTTTATGAATTGTCCCATCTCTTCCTCCGTCTTTCTAATGATATACGCCGGGTCCTTGTCCCATATCATCCTGTCCCTCTTCTTTTGAAGCTGAATGAAGAAGACCTCTTCAAAGGCGAATCTCTTTCTTGCCGCAAGGGCATGGTCCGGCTTCTGCGGAGCATGTATCCAGATCAAAGCCGTCTTCAATATGGGAAGATTGTATCTTTCCAAGATGTCTTTTGGTATGGGATCAATGATCTTCTCAAGCATTCCAAGCTTGAATATCTTTTGTATCGAATGGTATATCCAATTTGATGATATGCCTCTGCTCTCTCTGTATACCGGATACAGGGAATGCGCCAAACCATCGTCTCCGAAGAGGGAATCCCCTACGCCCATGGGGAGCTTGGCCACAGTCTCGATCTTGGGATTTGACATGTACAGCTCGCCTTTTCTTTCCGAGACCTTTCCGTCTGCTCGAACGAATGCTCCCTCATGTATCATCTTTGCGATGTACGGCTGATGGAACCACACCGCCTTTATATCCCCAGACTCATCCTCGATATGCGCCTCTGACATGGGTATCTTGCTCTTCCATCCTTTGCTCGTCTTCAGTTTGGATATCTTTCCGAAGATCGTGGCCTTTTCTCCCCCCATGAGGCTTCCAATGTTCCTTTTCTCCGAGGTGTCCCCGTATCTGACGGGGAAGTGATACAAGATGTCGCCCACGGTCTTTACGCCAAGCTTTTTGAAAGCTTTCTTTTGCGCTTCTTCCAGGCGGAATTCTTTTTCAGTGGGGGAATCCAGGTTCATGCAGACATTATATATGAATTTCTTGACAATGAGTATTGTTCGGAATAAGATTGCGTTGAATATCGTTCTTTGCAATTTATTTGACGTTGGAGCGCTTTTGGGGGGGAAAAGGTGCGAGGATCCGGTAGTTTCAAGGAATAATCATTCGGATGGGGCATAGCTCGTGAAGAAAGCTGGACCCACTGTGAATATCCGAGTGACACAAGACCAGAAGTTTTAAAATGGAAAGGAAAGAACTACAACGTTCCGAAAATACTGCTTTCGGGAAATCATAAGTTGATAGATGAGTGGAGAAAAGAGAAATAAGTGTTAAAATTAGACCGTTATCAATTTAACTTAATTCAATATGAATATAGAAAAAAACGAAAATAATCTCGAGGCACAAAAACAAGAAATGATTAATAAACTCGGTAGTTTGTTGCATGAAGAATGGAGAGCACCAAGAAAAAAGGAAGACGGTACTTTTGAACCAAGAATGAAGAAAACAAAAGATGAAGGGTGGTCCAAGAAACACGGAGCCCAGGAGGTTGATATAGCAAATACTGACTATGCAAACCTCCCAGAAGATTGGAAGGGTGAGAATAAAATTTCTGCAGAAATTGCGGTAAATGAAATTTTTGAAGCCAATCAAAAAGGAATTGAATTGAACGCAGATTTTGTTGAGAAAGCAAGCGCCACGATTCATGAAAAATGGCTTGAGAGAAATGGAAGTTGGGCACCTGCAGAGCAAAATAAACCTTATGCCGATTTGTCTGAAGAAGAAAAAGATAAAGACCGCGCTATAATAAAAAAAGCCATAGAAATATATAATTCGTCTAAGTAAAAGATTGATGACGTGAAGAAAGCTGGACCCACTGTGAATATCCGAGTGAGCCGCACGGGCAAGCGGTCTCTTCGGGTGGAAACAGTCTAGCCGTAATTTGTCCGAATGACCAAAGCCTTTTTGGGCACGTCCTCTCATAGGTCCCGACGTTCTGGTGCACATGAACGTTGTATTCCTTGAGGGCTAACAGGCCCACTGTACTGACATAACATTGGGTGTGCAACTCCCCAAGACCTTTTCTATCTCCCCATGAGCGCTCCGCTCCGTGACCCCGACCGTTTCTAGCGGTTGGGGTCTTATTTTTTATTTATGATATAATTCTCCCATTAAAAGCATTTAATTTACAACTCTGATGATAGAGATCACAACAATAGACATTATCGCAAGGATACTTCTGGCAGTCGGGCTCGGTTCCGTACTAGGTCTTGAAAGGACGCTTGCGTCAAAAGGGGCGGGCATGAGGACATATGCGATGGTTGCCATCGGTTCAGCGGCTTTTGTCATCGCTTCGGTACTGATACTCTCCATCTTCCCAAATCCGGAAGTGGCAAATCCCACCGCCATGGCATCTGCCGTGATCACAGGCATTGGTTTCATCGGCGCCGGCCTTGTCATATTCCAAGACCACAAGATCACTGGTATTACGACTGCTGCAGGACTTTGGGTCTCTTCTGCTGTGGGCGTAGCAGCCGGTTTCGGATTTCTCAATCTTGCCGTCATAGTGACTATTGTCGCTCTTGTCATTTTTCCTTTGAGGAAGCTTGAGGGAATGCTCATGAAATATTCATACAGGAATGATATAGACGATAATAATCACACAACGAAATAGCCCAATGAGTTAGATGCAGAATATAGACGACCACAAAAACAGTTTTTTGTCGCAGGACCTGGCGATCATCGCCTTGAGTGTCGTCGTTGCCGTTATTTTGACGGAAACAGGGGTTTTGATAAAGATGCTTTCCTCCACCAAAGAGCTTGAATTGCTCGGAAGTTTCATTGCCGGGATGTTTTTCACTTCGATCTTCACCGTTGCGCCGTCCGTCGTTACTTTGGGCGAGATAGCCAGGTCCAATTCGGTGATTCTCACTGCGATCTTCGGCGGAGCTGGGGCGGTTGTCGGAGATCTGGTCATTTTCAGATTCATTCGAGACAGATTTTCCGGACATATCATGGATCTGGTGAGGCATCAGGGCGCGGGAAGAAGGATGAAAGCGCTGTTGAAGCTGAGATCTTTCAAATGGCTCACTTTTTTTGTCGGGGGACTGATTATCGCCTCTCCGCTTCCGGATGAATTGGGTATAAGTCTTTTGGGCTTCTCAAAGATGAAGACGAGATGGTTCATCCCGCTTTCTTTCGTGTTTAACTCTGCCGGGATCCTTCTGATAGGTTTGGTTGCAAAATCACTATAATGTATAAAAAAATAACAAAAGAGATACAAGAACTTTCCTTCTCTGCGATGTCTGTATCTGAGACAATAGATAGCCTTTCGACGGACATAGAGAATGGCATCTCGGAAAAAGAGGCTGAGGAAAGAACCAAGACCTTTGGTCAGAATGTCATTGAAAAGAAACAGGGGGCCTCGTGGTTTTTCATACTTTTGAATCAGTTCAAGAGCTCTCTCATATTGATATTGATATTTGCTGGCGCTATAACTCTTTTTATTTCGCATTACCGCGATGCATTCTTCATCTTTGCCGCTGTCATAGTAAATACCATCCTCGGCTTCTATCAGGAATACAAGGCAGAGAAGGCCCTTTCGGAGATCAAGACATATTTGAAACAGCGCGCAAGGGTCATTCGTGATGGAATTGAGCGCGAGATAGATGCCGCCGAACTGGTGCCCGGAGATATCATACGTCTCTCGCAGGGCGATCGCGTTCCTGCAGACGGAAGGCTCGTGTTCATAAATGATTTTCAGATCGATGAGGCCATCCTTACTGGCGAGGCCTTGCCCGTCTCAAAATCCATTGATCCTGTGAACAAAGACGTCGGCCTTGGCGATCAGTTGTCCACGGTCTTTGCCGGGACGCTTGTAACGCAAGGCGTTGCCACTGCAGTTGTATGCAGGACCGACCTTTCAACCGAGCTTGGAAGGATTGCCGCTTTGGTTGCCGATTCAAGGAGGGAAGAGACCCCGCTCCAGAGCGCCATAAAGAAATTCAGCATGAGGGCTGGATTGTTCCTAGGCGCTCTCACAATAGTAGTGTTCTTCATCGGAATTGTCGCGGGATATTCAAAAGTGGAGATGTTCCTTACCTCTGTCGCCATTGCCGTCTCAGCAGTTCCGGAAGGTCTGCCTGTGGCAATGACCGTGATCTTGG
>JBAYMB010000036.1:0-5109 GCA_041663745.1 Minisyncoccota bacterium | reverse complement strand
GCAATGTTCTTCGCCTCAACTTCCTCTTTTTTCTTTGCATCTTCTGCAGCATTAACCTCAGCCTCTTTCTTCATTCTCTCTATCTCCTCCTTCTTCAAGCCTGAGCTTGCCTCTATCTTGATTGATTGCTCTTTGCCTGTGGTCTTGTCCTTTGCTTTGACGTTAAGGATTCCGTTCGCGTCCATATCAAAGGCAACCTCAATTTGAGGGATTCCCCTTGGAGATGGCGCAATACCGTCCAATATGAACCTGCCGAGGGATTTGTTGTCTCTCGCCATAGGTCTTTCACCTTGGACTATATGTATCTCAACGGAAGTCTGCTTGTCCGCCGCAGTTGAGAATATCTGGCTTCTTGAGGTCGGGATCGTCGTGTTCTTGTCCACCAAGTGGGTCGCAACGCCTCCCATGGTCTCAATACCGAGGGATAGCGGTATGACATCTAGAAGAAGAACATCTTTGACATCTCCTCGAAGGATTCCGCCTTGAACAGCCGCACCGAGCGCAACCACCTCATCAGGATTCACCGAAATGTTCGGTTCTTTTCCGAATAGTTCTTTAACTGCCTTCACAATGGCAGGCATTCTTGTCTGACCTCCCACCATTATTACCTCGTTTATCTCTCCGACCTTGAACGGCGATGCCGCCAAAGCCCTCTTTGATATCTCTATTGATCTGTCTATGAACTCCTTTGTCAGATTCTCAAGAGTTGCTCTCGTGAGTTTAATGAGCAAATGCTTCGGGCCTGAGGCATCCGATGTCACGAACGGGATGTTTATCTCCGTCTCCATCGCGGTTGAAAGCTCTATCTTCGCCTTCTCAGCAGCATCATCAAGTCTCTGGAGAGAAAGAGGGTCTTTTCGAAGGTCGATGCCGTTCTCTTTCATGAACTGGTCTGCCAGAAAATCCACTATCTTCTTGTCTATATCCCTTCCTCCCAAATGAGAGTCTCCATCGGTTGAACGAACTTCAACGACGGAATCCCCGATCTCAAGTATGGAGATATCGAAGGTTCCTCCTCCGAAATCGTATACTGCGATCTTCTCGTTCTTGTTCTTATCAAGCCCGTATGCAAGAGCAGCCGCTGTCGGCTCGTTGATGATTCGGAGGACATTGAGTCCTGCGATCTGCCCTGCATCTTTCGTGGCTTGCCTTTGAGAGTCGTTGAAGTATGCGGGGACCGTTATGACGGCATCGGTGATCTTCTCCCCGAGCCTTGCTTCGGCATCGGTCTTCATCTTCTGCAAAAGCATGGCGGAAGCCTCTTCCGGTCTGCAATTCTTTCCCATCATGCACATCTCGACTCCACCGTTTGCGGCTCTCGTGACATCGAATGATACCGATGCCTTGTCCTTCTGGACTCCGGGATCATCGTATTGATGCCCCATGAACCTCTTCATCTGAAAGACGGTGTTCTTCGGATTTGTGACGGCTTGGCGCCTGGCCAAAAGCCCCACAAGCCTCTCACCTGTCTTTGTCGTAGCTACGATGGACGGCGTGGTCCTTGCTCCCTCGGCATTCTCTATGATCTTCGGAGCATTTCCTTCCATCACCGCCATGGCTGAGAACGTGGTTCCCAGGTCTATTCCTAGTATTTTTGACATTGTTTTTTAAATTAGAAAAATTATAAAACTTATAATTAGTTCAATTACAAAAGTATGGTATTCCTATACCTATACTTTTCTTTATGAAAAATTAGGAGCACAAGTCGGCTGGCTCACTATGAAAGACAGATCTTTCAGAATCGTTGAGACGTATGAGAAGAATGGACTTATCAATGGTTTAACCAACACTCTATCAAAATATACGGGAAGAGCTACCGTTTCTTGCTTCTTCACAGTATGAGAGAGTATCTCTCCGTATACGGCCTTGGCAGTCATCCTCCCATCTATATTTACAAGCTCAAAGACGACCAGCGCCAAAGAGCCGTCAGGCAGCCTGATCTGTTTCTTAATGTATTTTTGCTGTGTTTGGATTGATAGCATAGGTTATGTTGGCATTATATATCTATATTTTCCTAAAATCAAGCATATGTGTTAAAATATGAAGTAGATCGGTTATATTGAACGGTTATGGCTTTTCAAGACCTTTCCGACTTATGCAAATTGAGAGCGCAGACGGCTACGGCTTTCTACGGAGGATTTGCGGATAGCCTTAAAAAAGAAAAAACTTGGTGCAATATCTTGAGTGATTCTTGATCACAAATAAAATACAGCCCGATCTCTTTCCGATCTTTTCGGACTAGATGGGCAGTGAGAACGATAAGATATCGTACAAAAACCGACTCCGATGGCAACCCGAACGTCTTCAAGCTGGAACGCAACGATAACGGTTTGTGGCTCGACAACAACTGGACGAACCCGGACAACGAGTGGGATTCTGGCAATGAGTTCGTCTTCCGTCTCCGAAACTATTTTCTTTTCCGCGATCTACATGTCGCGGTTTTTCTTTTCTGGATTGTTCAGATTCTTCTTCCAACCGCCGAACATTTTGCCTATCTCTTCCAGCTTTGAACCGACCTCCTCACAATGCTTATTGGATATTAGCTTCCCTTCCCATGCTACGGAAATAAGAAATTTCAAAGTGTCTAAAATAATGATGCATTCTGAAATTTTTTGTATTTTATCTTCTTTTCCTGTAAAATACGCTTCATATGACAATTCGAGCAAATCAAGAAATTTATTCTCAATACGGGAACCTATCGTATAACGAGCCCCTTTAGGAATATGAGGAACAATATCCAGCCAAATCAAATATCCCTCTTTGATCCTATTGAGAATCGAGGCACTATCGAGAGAGAGAGAGAGAGAGAGTTAATGTGAAATTGTGTCATGCCTACAATAATATCATATCCGTAGAAAACTTGCTTGCCGCTTGGCGGGAATTTCTGAAAAACAAAAGAAAACGTAAGGATATTGAGCAATTTTCCTTGCGTTTAACAGATAACATACTTGCATTGCATCGTGAATTGGCAAACAGAAGTTATAAGCATAGTTCATACGAAGCTTTCAAAATAAACGATACGAAACCGAGAGATATCCACAAAGCAAGCGTCCGGGATAGATTATTGCATCATGCCATATACAGGGTTGTATACCCATATATCGATAGGAAGTTTATTTTTGATTCATATTCCTGCAGAAATGCAAAAAGTACGCATCGAGCCATTAACCAATTCCGTAAATACGCAGGCAAAGTATCAAAAAACCACAGACAAACGGCGTGGGTATTGAAATGCGATATACGAAAATTCTTTGCTAGCATAGATCATAAGATCCTTTTGGAGATTTTATCAAAAAGGATCCCCGATAATGACACTGTTTTATTGTTGGGAAAAATCATAGAAAGCTTTCATACAAAAGACAAGACCGGCACAGGCTTGCCGCTTGGCAATCTCACGAGCCAGCTTCTGGTCAATATCTACATGAATGAATTCGATTATTTTATAAAACGCGAATTGAAAATATCGTACTACATCCGATATGCTGATGATTTTGTCCTTCTGCATCAAGACAAAAAATATTTGGGGGATATTCTTCAAAAAATTTCAATGTTTTTAGAGAAAAAATTAAAATTGTCTCTTCACCCTGACAAGGTGTATATAAAAACTTTAGATTCCGGTATTGATTTTTTGGGCTGGGTTCATTTTCCGCATCATAGAGTACTGCGGACATCAACAAAAAGGAGGATGTTCAGGAATTTGGATAGGGATCCAAAAGAAGAATCTGTAATATCCTATTTGGGACTTCTGAGCCATGGTAATACTTATAAGCTGCAAAAAGAAGTGAGGAATAAATTTTTAAAAAGTTTCAAAGAATCCAAGGATCAAAGTCTCAAAAAAATTCAAAAGGAATAAAGTATTTAAGCATCAGACTTGCGGAGACGGAAGACGAACTCATCGCCAGAATTCCACTCGTCGTCCGGGTCCGCCCAGCCGCCGAGCCACACACCGTCACCGCGGCGCCCCAGCTCGAAGACGTCCGGGTAGCCGCCGGAGTCAGAGACAGGCTTCATCCCAATATATATCCATTCATTTAAGGGTTGATTTTTATATTTTAGACGGTAATTTGGTCCGACTTCGGCAGGACACAATTCAAGACCGAGAGCTTTGGCTCGTTCATATATTTTTTCTTTTGTTGCGCCTGTTTTAAAACCTAGATCCGCAACAGTTAATCTGACAAGTGTCATTTCTTCCGATTTTTTAGAAGTGACAAAATCAGAATTATCCATCATACTTTTAGCGTAATCGTTAATCTGTATGTCCGCAGATCCCATTTCGGATATCAGTTGTTTTTTTGTCTTTCCTCCAATCTCTATATCTTCTCTTCTAATTTTATTTTCTGGGAATGAGGTGTATATATGTTCAAAATTATCTGGAAGTTTCTGGAATATTCCTGGCTCAAGCTGGCCTATGTATGCTTTGGTATCTTTGTTTATTTCAGTAGGCACGTGAGCAATCTGGTCTTTTGAACATTCAAAAATAACAAGCGTATCTTCTTCAGAATTCCTATCCTTGCGAAGTTCTTCTATGCGGGGGTCTCTTCTATATCCAAATCCTTCGATTTTAAAATTGATTTCGTAGAGAAATACGAGGTCATCTTTTGTAAATGGTTTTTCTTGTTCGTGTTTTTGTTCTAGCGCCGTAAGCTTTTTCATATCAGCACTTTTCTTTTTGTAGGCATCGGCTTCACTTCCAAATTCCGCGAGCTTCTTATCAAGCTTTTCTTGCATTATCGGTTCTATGTTTTGGTGCGGTAAAATACCTCTAACTTCACCTATTTTATCTTCACCGTCCATGCGAATAGCAAGACGTGGCTTTGTTGGAACACCTTCTGCATCATTTGTGTAATAAACATAAAAATCACCCGATTCTATTTGAGCTTTTGCCGTTGAACTCCCTGCCGTGCACCAGCCAGTGCCTTTGTTTTCAAGCGATGTAAAAAGCTTTGTAGCGTCTTCATTAGACCCTTGCTTGTATTTTATCCATTCCCCGCGAGTATTTTCACTGCTCTCCATTGAAGATGAGAGTGATTTTTGAATAAGCTCAGCGTAAATAGTCGGGAATTTCTTGGAGAATAGTTCTTTGATCTCCGTCTCTTTGAGATTTTTATT
>JBAYMB010000035.1:0-5281 GCA_041663745.1 Minisyncoccota bacterium | reverse complement strand
TCCTATTCAACACCCATGAAAAACGATAAATTCTTCGTATCCATAATATACGGCTATTTCCACAATCTCCATCACCTGTCCCCCGAGGAGAACTACCATTTGCATGCCCTGAAGATCGCAAAAGATATCGGGTACAAGCCGGTTGCAATTATAAAAGGGGGCGAGAATGAGATGAGGACGGACCCCAACTATGACAGGGATATTGTCATAATATCGTACAAGAACTTTTTCCATTTCATGTATCAGGTCATGCGATACATACGCAAAGGAAGTGTCTTCTACGTGAACAGCTACGAATGGCAATCTTTCGTAGTTCCCTTCTTTTCAAGAAGGGCGATATTCATGGCCCATACCCAGCCGAACAGGAGGAACAAGGCGAAACAGATTATTCAAGATCTCGTTTACAGGTTCTTTTGGAGGATAAGATTGAACAATGAGACTGAGAGAGAATTCCTTCTGGGACGGACAAATGAGAAAAAGCTCTTCATCGTTCCCCTCGTCGTCTCTTTGAAATATTTCTTCAAAGAAAATAGCTCTGTCAGAAAAGACGTGGTCTACTTCGGCAACGTGACAGCAAAAAAGAACCTGCCGACCATACTCAAGGCCATGGTCATGGTGAAAAAGGCAAGACCGGGCATAAAGTTGAATATCGTGGGAAAGATAGCGGACGATTCTTTCCGCGGGATGGTCACAAAATTGCATCTTGATGACACCGTCATACTTCACGGCTTCACCCCGCTTGAGGAGCTCTCCAAGAAGCTCAACCAATATCTCATATATGTGAACTCATCGTTTGACGAGGGACAATGCGTAGCTGTGTACGACTCGGCACTTTGCGGATGCGCCCTTTGCCTGCCGAAGATATCATCATTCATCGGAGTGTTCAAAGACAAGGCTCTTTTCCATGGTGTTTCAGATCATGAGACTTTGGCAAAGAACATCCTCAGATATCTTGATGATCCAAAGATGATGGAGAGGGACAATGAGGCGTGTATCAAAATGATAAAAAATGATTATAATAAGGAGACGATAGAGAGGAAGATGAGAGAACTTTTTACGCTCGATGAAAAATGACACCTTCATAAAAAAGATCAAGCCTTTGTGGAAGCTTCTGATGAGACCGCTTTTGAGGATATATTCTTCCCATTACAATCTGTTCATCTACAATGATCTTTCCAAAAATACGCTGGGAAAAGCGTACAGCCAATTCGGACAGGACACATTCGTCCTTAAAAATGTGTTCAACGGCATGAAGAACGGGGTCTTTGTGGACGTCGGTGCGAACCACCCCACCCATGGAAGCAACACGTATCTCTTGGAAGAGAACGGCTGGACCGGCCTTGCCATAGAGCCACAGGAAAAATTGAGAAGCTTATGGCCTTCAGTAAGAAAAACTAGGTGCTTGAAATATGTAGTCGGATCGGAGAACAAGAAGGTTGTTTTCGTCGAAGGCACAGACGATGAGCACGGGCTCTCAGGCGTGGAGGGATTCAACAAATGCAAGGAAGGATGCAAAAAAGTGACCCTTGAGCAAAAGCGTTTGGATGACATCCTGACTGAAAACAACATACGTCACGTGGACTACTTGTCCATCGATGTGGAAGGATATGAGATGAGCGTCTTGGAGAGCATCGATCTTTCAAAATCTGATATCAAGCTCATCGGCCTTGAAAATGACCAGGGATTTGAGAATATCCCGTTCGTAGGGAAAAAGCTCGGCAGCGAGCTCGGCAACAACAAGATCAGGGAATATCTTGAGGATCGAGGATACCGCTATATTGCGAGGATTTTCTGTGATGATTTCTTCATCAAAACAAGCATGAAAAATTCCTTGTTCATCAACGCAAACAAGGCCATTTTCAAGTTGAAATCATACATAAAGCCAGTGGCAAGATCGATCAAGAGCAAAAAGATCAGACAATTGTTTCTTCGCATGAACGGCAAGATCACGGAGTATTCATTCAAAAAGACGATCCTCAAATACTACGACAGCCTGAACCCAGATGAGATCGATGCGGAGAAAAAAGAGGTACTGGAATACTTGAGATCCAATCCCGCAACTCTCTTCCCTTACGAATTCACCAAAAAATATAAAGCGTCCGACATCAAGGTCTTCACGGATGACAAGAAGGGATTGAAATATGTCCTCTGGGACGATAAGAAACTCTATTTCAAGAGATCTTGCGCCGAGAAGGAGATCAAGGAGCTCGCTTCCTCATTGTTTGCAGTCCAGGACGAAAAGTCTCCTCATAGATATCTGGTTCCAACATTTAATGCATCAAAGGACGATATCGTGGCGGATATAGGAGCCGCGGAAGGAGATTTCGCATTGTCGGTCGTAGAAAAGGCGAAGAAGGTATATTTGTTCGAGTCCGACCCTGAATTGATAGAGGCGCTTGAGGCCACATTTGAACCTTGGAAGAAGAAAGTGGTGATCGTAAGCAAATATGTATCGGACAAAACGACTGGAAACCACACGACACTGGACCATTTCTTCAAAGACAAGGAATTACCGACCTTCTTGAAAATCGACGTCGAGGGAGCGGAACTTAATCTCTTGCATGGAGCCGAACAATTGCTATCAAACAAAGGGCATATGAAGATCGTCATTGCCTCATATCATAAGCATAATGACGAGATAGTGCTGCGCGACGAATTGGAAAAATACGATTTCAAGACGGAATACTCGAAAGGATATATGCTGTCCATCTGGGACGGCGTATTGAAAGAGCCGTATCTGAGAAGAGGGTTGATAAGAGCTGTAAAATAAAATGAAAAAAATGAACATATTGTTCACCTGCGATTCAAATTATGTCATGCCGCTTTCGGTCTGCCTTACTTCCCTATTCGAGAATAATGCCAAAAACGATATTTCGGTGTATGTCCTGCACAGCGGTTTTGAAGGCAAAGACGAGAGATCGCTTGCTGATATGGCGTCCAAATACGGGCAAAAGATAAATTTGATTCGCGTCAATGGATCATATTTTGCCGAAGCGCCAGCGCTCAGATGGTCAAAAGAGACCTATTACAGGCTGCTCATAAGCGAACTTCTGCCCAAAGACCTCGATAGATTGCTCTACCTTGATATGGATATGGTCATAAACAAGCCACTCAACGACCTATATGATATCGATCTTGGAGAATGCTCCTTGGGAGCATCGTGCGAGAAATTGGACCACTCGGCCATTCGCAGGAGAGTCGGTCTTGATGCAAAAGGTCTCTATTTCCAAGCCGGAGTGTTGCTCTTTGACGTGAAAAAAACGAGGAAGGTCCTGAGCTATGATTCAGCGATGGAAGTCATCCGTTCTTTGGGAAAGAACCTCTTGATCGTAGACCAGGATGTCATAAATGTGCTTTTTGACGGCAAAATAAAATTAATCGATAAAAAGTTCAACAATTTCGATATAACGAATTTCGATCACAGCAATGTGGAGAGATTCTTCAACCATACTGATGGGAAAGAGCTTGATGAGACATACATATTCCACTATTCCTGCTCAAAACCTTGGAACAATATGTTCTCAGGGGCATGCGAGAACCTGTGGTACAAGTATCTGAAGCTCTCTCCTTATGCCGATCTCTATGAGAAGAAGTTCAATACCCTCAAATACAGGATGTTCAGGACAGGCATCATGAAGTTGTTCTTTTACAAATATATAGATGTCACTCCTTTCATAAATAAGATGTCAGCAAAAATGCTTTCACCAAAGCTATATGATTCATTCAAGAAGTTTTACAGGAAGAACGTCAAATGATATAGTGTATCCGATATGGGAATAAATTATGACGGGCTCAAAGCGCTTTCCTATGCAAGATCAAGGGGGGTGAAATTTGATCATACGGCGACCATCGGCAGACATGCCATCTTGGTCAGAAAGAATGTCATTCGCAGGCTATTGAAGCGATATTCCATCTCCGAATCGGAACTTGATGATATCGTAAGGGAGGATTTTGCCGAACCGATCTTCAAATTCCTTGGGGCCAAAAAGATCGATTCCTTTGACTTCTCGGATTACGAAAAAGCGACTTTCCTGCAGGATATGAACAAGCCGATCGAAGATGCGCGCAAGAACAGCTATGATCTCGTCTTTGACGGCGGCACGCTTGAACATGTCTTCAACTTCCCTGTCGCCATAAAGAACTGCATGGAGATGGTCCGCCCCGGCGGATATTTCCTCTCAGTGACCATGGCCAACAATTTCAACGGCCACGGCTTCTACCAATTCAGTCCAGAGCTGTTCTTTCGGGTCTTCAGCCCGGAGAACGGGTATGATATTGATACTGTCGCAATAAGCGTAGGAAAAACATGGTATAGGGTAAAAGATCCTGCAAAGGTCAAAGGCAGAGTTGAGTTTCGAAACAATGCCGGAACATATCTCATCGTCCTCGCGAAAAGAACGAGCGTCAAGAACATCTTTGAGACTCCTCCATTCCAAAGCGACTATGTGGAACAGTGGGACAGTAAGATCGATACAACGGTCCAACAGCAGCACAGGACTTTCCGCTTCACACCAAAGAGGATATTGAGAAAGATGAAATCGCTGTTCAGAGAATATTTCATCTCCTATGACAAGAAATTCTTCAAAAAGATGGATTTTTAGAGGTTTTACAGGGAAAAGATTAAATGATACAAATAAGGCTCTATGCAAGCGCAAAAGGACAAATTCAACAAAATAGTCATCTGGGGGCTCAAGAACCGATACCACACCCACAGGCACATACACCAGGCCTTTTACAGGACAGCAAAGAAGCTCGGGTACAAGTGCGTCTGGCTTGAGGACAGCGAAAAAAGCGCAAGATCGATCGAGAAGAACGACATCATCATCTCCATAGACGCATCCGGAAAATTGATAAAGGAGAAATTATCCATCAAAGACTACAATATGCCGATAAGGGATGATGTGTTCTATTGTCTTCACAATTTCAAAACATTCTTCACGGACAAGATAAAACCTCAAAATCTCCTGAAATTGCAGATATACACCGACAAAGCAAAGCTGGCTGAAGAAAAATGGGGACCGCTCACCTATTTTGACCCGAAGAGCCAGACCCTCTTCCAACCTTGGGGAACGAATCTTCTGCCGGAAGAGTTCAAAGAGCCGGTCTTCAACAGAAACAAGACGGTCTTTTGGATAGGCAGCATCTGGAATGACATATACGATCAGGGAAATATAAATGAGGTGTCAGAGCTCAAGGCAATACTGAAGAAACACGGCATACGATTCATCAATGTCAGATTCGTACCGGACTTTGTGAATGCTTTTTTGATAAGGATATCGAG
>JBAYMB010000034.1:0-5378 GCA_041663745.1 Minisyncoccota bacterium | reverse complement strand
GCTCGCGTAGTGCGGGAAATCCGCTCGCTACGTCGTTCGGTATCGTGACTGATGCTGAAGCTATCGCCCAAAAGGCCATAGGGGAACTTCAATTCATTTAGTTTAATGAAAAAAATCGCCCGTCAACTCAAGGGAGCCAGGAATACCCGAAACTAGCACTCGTTGCTATCTACGGTAAGTTTGGTGACAGGGAGTAAGTCGTAACAAGGCACGGCTAGCGGAAGCTGGTCGTGGAATTTTTCAAATCGAACACGCTATCGCTACTCTGATGAGTAGTAGATGCTGATCGGTCGGTTTTCAATGCCTCAATTGAGCATTGAAAAGTTCATGCATACTTAAAATGCATTATACAGTGGGAAAGACCACGCCATCCGCATTTATGCGGATAGGGAACGGAACAAAAGAAAGGACAATATACAAAAAGCAGACGCTACAAGCGCCTGCTTTTTGTTTGACCGATTGAATTAAAAATGTTACTGTCTTTGACAAGAGCTCGTTTAATAAAAAGGAAAGAGTGATCCATGAATGGACAGGTTTGCATAGACCCGAAGAAGAAGTATTTCAAAGGCTGTCTTGGCGGTGAGTCGGCAATCATGATTAAATTCGACAAATTGATTGCTCCAGTGACAGTACTCACTTTTTTGGTCCTTTTATTGTTCTAATTGAAATGAACACCGTATCCCCTAGGGAATACGGTGTTTTTGTTTGTTTGCTTGACTTTTATCAACCAATATGCTACCATATTATCAGTTGTTCCTCTCTACGCACTTCAATACCAAAGGAGATTTCCATGCATTACATGGGATCAATTGCCAAGAAGAGCATCAACAGATACACCGCTTTGGACAGGTTCTTGGACCAGATTCGTCTCTGGTTCAGTAGCTTCTCAAAGCAGGAAATCAAGAACATCATCTTCATAGCAGTCATGGGGTGGTCGTCTTGCGTCCTGCTGAGCGCATTTTTTTGAAAGGTTTGCAGTGAGCGCCCTCGATCTGTTCGGGGGCGTTTTTCATTGTATTTTCGAGCATTTTTTGCTATATTCTCATTTGTTGCGCGCATAGCTCAGCTGGTAGAGCACATCACTGATACTGATGGGGTCCTAGGTTCGACTCCTAGTGCGCGCACTATGAACAAGCTTAAAAAACAGAAAAGATCAATGTTCAGTTTCACTCTGACTGAACTTTTGGTGACGATCGCCATCATTGGTATCTTGAGCGTCATTATATTCTTTTCCGTACAAGGCGCTAGGGAAAGATCGTACATGGCGCGCGTAAAGTCTGAAATGAGGAATATCGAGACCGCCTTGGTCTTGTATAGCGAGAAGTATGGGGGATATCCGGCAGATGCGGACCGAAGCATCCCTCCTGGACTTGAGGAATTCTTGGCTGGAGGAATATTTCCCTCAGCTCCGTGGCCGGGATCGATATATGATTGGGACAATTGGATAAATCCGGATGACGGAGTCTCGCATATTTTTCAAATAAGCGTAAGATTCTGTCCTATCAGCGGACCGCTCAGCGCCTGTCATTTCCCTCGTGAAAGCTGGGCGTCAGGATTTGATATAGACAGCAGTGTCTATCATTGCATCTATGGTTCGTGCAGGTCCCATGTTTCCCACCCTACGACATACCCGGGATATTGTTTGAATTGCGATTAGGATTTCAATATGGGCGAGTGGTGGAATTGGTATACACGCAGCGTTCAGAACGCTGTAACCGCAAGGTTTTAAGGGTTCGAGTCCCTTATCGCCCACATATTGACAGGATGAAGTTTGGTATGATATCATGTTTTTTCGTTCTTTTAAAAGACCGTTCATCGGTCTCAAATCAAGGAGATTGTCCATGACGAATGCGACTGCAATGCCTGTTGAGAAGCAAGAGACGATCTTTGGGTACGCGCCGGACGATCACATCGTCCTTATGGCCAAAAGGCTCGGCCGCGTCTTCAAGGAAGGCGAGATGCTTCCCGAAGGCTATAGGGGAAAGGATTCCCTGACCAAAGAGGAACGGAGCAAATTCGATACCAAACGTCGTCTCCGTGCCCTGACCCAAAAAATGTATGGCAGTCTGCCGCAACGATCTTGAATGGCAGTTATAAGGCCTGGTGCAATGTGCATCAGGCCTTTTCTTTTTGCCACTTTCCCATTTTCGTGTAATATAGGCATATGCAAAAATTCTACGTAATAGGGACGCCAATAGGAAATCTTGAAGACATCACATACAGGGCTGTGAGGGTCTTGAATGATGTTGATATGATACTTTGCGAGGATACGAGAGTCACTGTGAATCTCTTGAACAAATACGGCATCAAGAAGCCCACGATGAGCTACCACTCCCAAAGCAAAGTTTCAAAAATGGACAAGATACTTGAGATTTTGGGAGAGGGGAAAAACCTCGCTCTGGTATCTGATGCCGGAACACCGACCATCTCAGACCCGGGATCGATCCTTGTCTCAAAGATCCGCGAAAGCCATCCGGAAATCGAGATCATAGCGATTCCAGGACCAAGTGCCGTTACATCCGCACTTTCCGTTTCAGGACTTCCATCATCAGAGTTCACATTTTTAGGATTTCTGCCGCACAAGAAGGGAAGAGAGACTCTTTTCAAGGAAATCGCCAATTCCGAAAGGACAATCGTCTTCTATGAATCCCCGCACAGGATAATGAAGTCGCTCGAGTCACTTAAAAAGCTTTTAACTGAAGAAAGAAAGATTGTTGTAGCTAGAGAAATATCAAAGATATATGAACAAGTTGTCTCTGGAAACAGCGCGGAAGTTCTGTCATATTTCACCGATAATGGGGATAAGGTCAGGGGAGAGTTCGTGGTCATGGTCTCCGGGCTTTGATTTTGGTATAATATGGGTCTATAATCAATAAAAAATCATGATCAAAATTTCAACGATATTTGGGCTCGGTATATTGGTAGCTCTCACTCCGTATCTGGGATTTCCGATGGGAGGAAAGAATTTCATTTATATAGTATCTGGCATTCTAATTGTGATTCTATCCTTTCTCATACGAAGGGAACTTCATGAGGTCCTGAGGCATCTCCATTCGGACGAGGTGAAGACAGATACATTCTCAGAGAATGCTCCGAAGCAGGATATCCCGAACAGTTAAAGCGTCTTTTTAAAAGCTTAGACTAATGTTATAATACTAAGCAAATGGATCCTGAAGTAATCACATATTTTGGAGAGACCGATTCTCGCGATAAACGAGTCAAGTTTGGCATTAAAGCCAAGGATAGGACGAAGCACGTGTATGTCATCGGTAAGACGGGCATGGGAAAGTCCACCATGCTTGAGAACATGGCCATCCAAGACCTCAGAAATGGCGAGGGGATGGCCTTCATAGACCCTCACGGCAAGACGGCTGAGCTATTGCTTGATTTCGTCCCTGCGGAAAGACTGAAGGATGTCGTCTACTTCGCTCCGTTCGACATAGAGCATCCGATCTCATTCAATGTCATGGAAGATGTCGGTCCTGACAAGAGGCATTTGGTCGTCTCCGGCCTCATGAGTGCGTTCAAAAAGCTTTTCGGGGAAGAGAGCTTCTCTGATCGTATGCAATATATCCTGCAGAATACCATCTTGGCTCTCCTTGAGTATCCCGGTGCGACAATGCTTGGCATCAACAGAATGCTCACCGACAAGGCATATCGCAGCAAAGTCGTTGCGAACATCACCGATGTCTCGGTGAAAAATTACTGGACCCAGGAGTTTGCCGGATATACCGAGCGTTTTGCCGCCGAAGCGATACCTGCCATACAGAACAAGATCGGACAATTCACCTCAAATCCTCTGATCAGGAACATCATTGGTCAGCCAAAATCAAGCTTTGATTTTCGCACCATAATGGATGAGGCGAAGATCATGGTCATCAACTTGTCAAAAGGAAGGGTGGGCGAGGCAAATGCAAACCTTCTCGGGTCAATGCTCATAACGAAGATATACCTTGCGGCAATGTCTCGCGCAGACATACATGAGAAGCAATTGAAGAAGCTCCCGAATTTCTACCTCTACGTCGACGAATTCCAATCTTTCGCAAACGAGTCTTTTGCCAATATTCTTTCCGAGGCAAGAAAATATAAATTGAATCTCACCATCGCTCACCAGTATATAGAGCAGATGTCGGAAGAGGTCAGAGCTGCAGTGTTCGGGAACGTAGGTACGATGATCACATTCAGGGTTGGTGCATATGACGCCGAAGTTCTGGAGAAGGAATTCGCTCCGCAGTTCACTGCGGAGGACCTCGTGAATCTCGGCATGTTCCAGATGTATCTGAAGCTCATGATAGACGGGGTAAGCTCAGCGCCATTTTCAGCCTCATCTCTGCCACCGTTTGAGGAGCCAGCCATATCATATAAATCGGAGATCATAAAGAATTCAAGGGCCAAATTCACCATTCCGCGCTCAGAAGTCGAAAGTACGATCAACAAGTGGCATGAGGAGGGCAAGCTGGCGCCAAAGCCGTCCCAGCCGTCCCAGAGGCCCGTATATGCCGAAAACAGGGCCATGAGCCCTAAAGCCCAGGCTCCCGTCGTCAAGCAGCAGCCGAAGCCTGAAGTGAAGATAGAGTACAAAAAACCGGAAGTCATAAAAAATGAGGTTGAGACCGGAGACGATTTTTTGCCGATAAAGGAGTTTGCAAAGAAGGTGGCAATTGAACCAAAACCAGAGGAAAAAAGACCGGAGACCCCTAAAGATGCAAAGACCGATAGCAAGGTGTTGAATCATCCCCATACGAAGATAATGAGCAAGGAAAATCTCACAGATCTCAGGTCAGCGCTTGCAGCTGCGATGAAGAACGCTTCTCAGCCTGAGAAGAAAGAGGAAGTAAAGAAAGAAGAAACTAAACACCAGTCAGAGACGAAGGAAGTCTCAGAAAAAGACCTTAAGAGGGTTTTAGGAATAGAATAATGCCATGCTGTTCTTAGCAGTCATAATTTTTGTCATCATCGCCTCTGTCTCGGCTATTGTCATAAGGAGAGGGGAGTGAATGAATCACCCAATGATCTTTTTGGACAGATATCTTCCTAGATCTTGTCCAGGTTTTTCTATGAATTTATGCGCTATAAGCGATATGGCGGACGATGCTATTGTTCCGGCAAGGAACAGGAATACGAATTCCATATATAGGCTCATATGCTCTGCTATTCTTATGTACAATGGCAATCTTGATATGAGCATGAGCATCAAAACGTGCGTTAGATACAAGCTATAGCTTATTCGTCCAAGATATTGGAACAGCTTATTTTTTAATGCGCCAGCATAAATCTCCAGACTCTGTCTGGAGATGCAGCGGCAGTCCAGACGATCCATCTGATATACTGTAACAATGAGATTCAGGAAAAGCAGTCATGCGGTATATAAGACGGAG
>JBAYMB010000033.1:0-5492 GCA_041663745.1 Minisyncoccota bacterium | reverse complement strand
TAGTAGTGTTCTTCATCGGAATTGTCGCGGGATATTCAAAAGTGGAGATGTTCCTTACCTCTGTCGCCATTGCCGTCTCAGCAGTTCCGGAAGGTCTGCCTGTGGCAATGACCGTGATCTTGGCCACTGGGGTACAGCGTATGGCAAGGCGCAATGGCGTCATAAGGAAATTGATCGCTGCTGAAGCCCTTGGAAGCACCACGATCATTTTGACCGATAAGACAGGGACCCTGACCATGGCAAAGATGCAGCTTGGCAAGATATTTCCCGCAAAGGACGGAGAAGAGGAGAAGATACTGAAACTTGCGCTTCTCAATACTAACGTCCTCGTTGAGAACGAGAGCGATCATCCGACAAAGTGGCGAATGAATGGCAGGGTCATTGAGACTGCTCTCGTACAGTCCGCCGCCATAGAGGGAATATCGGTCGAGGAAGTGAAAAGCAAGACCTTGATCATAAACTCTTTGCCGTTCAATGCGGTCAATAAGTTCTCCGTATCCCTCACGCACAATCACGAGAAGCATACGCTTGTGTTCTTCGGCGCTCCAGATATCCTGGTCCGGCACTCGACTCTTTCCGATGCGGAAAAGAACGGGATATTGGAAAAGATAGACAAGCTTGCCACATCAGGAGACCTTGTCGTCGGCGTTGCCACTAAAGAGGTCAAGATCAAGAAAGATTTCACTTTTTCAAATGACCTTGAGCTTGATGGCATGTTCTTCCAAGGACTCATCACTCTGCGCGATCTTGTGAGGCCGAGCGTCAAAGAGGCTGTCAGGCAGGTTGAGCGTGCGGGAATAAGGACGATCATAATGACGGGAGATCATAAGGGCACTGCCATCTCTGTTGCTAAGGAGGTCGGCATGGATATTAGCGAGAACAATATCCTTGATGCTGTCCTACTTCAGACATTGTCTGATGAGGATCTGAAAAAGCGATTACCGATATTGCGCATCATTTCGCGAGTATCGCCTTTTGATAAGATGAGGGTCGTAAAGATGCTCCAAGAGATGGGGGAGACTGTGGCCATGACTGGTGATGGTGTTAATGATGCGCCGAGCATTAAACAAGCGGATATCGGCATTGCCATGGGCTCAGGCACGGAAGTGGCCCGTGATGTTGCCGACCTAGTGCTTCTGGATGATAATTTTGAGACCATTGCCGCGGCTGTGGAAGAGGGGAGACAGATTATGCACAACATCAGAAAGGTGCTCGTATATCTCCTTTCAAGCGTCGCAGACGAGCTTCTTTTGATTGGTGGTGCCCTTGTCATAGGCCTGCCTCTTCCCATGAACGCCCTTCAGCTTCTTTGGGTCAATTTCTTCTCAGATAGTTTTCCGGCAGTGGCATTTGCCTTTGAGAAGGATACGAGTGGTTTTTCCATCCGTCCCCAAAAGGTCAAAGATGGGCTTTTTGATCCGTTGATGAAATTCATGATATTGTTCATCGGGCTTTTGACGAGCGTATTCCTATTCATATTATATTGGTTCTTGTTAAGGGCCGGTTTTCCGGAGGATATAGTGAAGACATTCATTTTTGCAAGCTTCGGCACATATACCTTGTTCCTGACATTTTCCATACGAAGCTTTGAAAGGAGCATATTGAAATATCCTTTCTTCTCAAACACCTATCTGCTCATTGGAGTCGGCATAGGGATCGTCCTTATGGCGTCTGCCATATATATTCCATTCTTTCAGACATTATTCGGCACAGTTTCACTGCCTTTAATTTGGGTATTGGGAGTAATTCTCATTGGAGTTATAAATATCATCGGAATTGAGCTCGGAAAGTCATTATTCCGAAGGAAGAGGCTTATGGCAGTTCAATTGATAGCATAGATATATCCGTCCTCTGAAGTGAAGTAGACCGTGCCGTCCGCTCCTATGGCAGGGGAGGCTTCCGTGATCCTCAAGACCATGCATTGAGTATCTTGGAACAAAGCAATCCAACGGCTTAGGCATGATGGAAGGATAAATAAAAAAAGGCGAGTTTAGAAGACTCGCCTTTTCAATCACAAGAATCAATCTCTTCCGCTGTTTTTTAAAATAGGATTTACGTTGTCTCGGAACTCGCGAACAGCCTCTTTCCACTTCTCCTGCTCTTTTTTATCTTTCGGTTTTTCCAAACGTAATGCTTGAGTGCGAAAGGCGTATCCGAAGGCCGAGGTTAATTCAAAAGTTGGATCAGAGATCATATCCAAACTCTCGGTACCATGTTTGGTATTCTTCATTATTTGGATTACGGAACCGTATTTATCCGAATAATGTCTGAACCAAGACTCCAGAGTCTCGCCACCTTTGACAGTCTCTTTTCCCATACAGGTCAAAAAAACTTTACCCGCTTCAAAGGCAAGTAGATTTTCTTGTAGGGACGGGGTTTCCTCCAAAAAATCTTTTGTAAAAACAAGGTTTGAACCGCTTGCCCAAGGAGACATCATCCCGTAATCTTTACGGAATTTGAATCCTATTTTACCAACCCATGCCCTTATCTTTTTGTCTTTAA
This sequence comes from Minisyncoccota bacterium, assembly GCA_041663745.1. Classification (GTDB taxonomy): domain Bacteria; phylum Patescibacteriota; class Minisyncoccia; order Phycocordibacterales; family GWA1-40-21; genus Bog-1340. The sequence goes on along the minus strand of JBAYMB010000033.1, from coordinate 2,990 downwards.
AAGATTTAAGGGAATTAGGTAGTGTTAACAACACTTGTTTTTCTCCCTCAGCATACCGTCTCACTCGAAAGTTGTTTGCTTCCGGGTAGAACAGATTTTCCCAGTCATAGCCGTCAATTGGCCTAAAGTGCACTCCATCACCTATCCAAATGACGTTGGGATACCTTTTGTGAGGCGTTCCAAAAGGAATTGGAACTGCCACAAAGTCATCTTCTCCAAAGTTATTCTGGTTTGACCATTGATACCCTTCTTCTGGGCCAACATCCCCATTTTCCAACCAAATAACATGTGGGTGTCCGGTGTAATATGTCCCGGGTTTAGGATAAACCGGCCACGATCCAGATTGGTTTCCCGGTTCGGTTTGTGGAGTTGGTTTTGGGAGAGATCCTCCTCCGTTCCAATCAACTTCAACAGCTTGGGCCGGTACTGACAATTGAGCTAGAATGACCATCAGGTAAAACAAGAGCTTTTTCATCTGACAACCTCCGTTTTTTAATGAACTGCCAGACGGATTCTAGCCTTTAAATACATACATTGTCAAATAGGAAGTTTCTTTATGCGGTATTCATTGTACAAAATTCGAACCTTTTTTGAAATGAATCCCAACGAGGAAATCTGAAACAAAAATGATAAAGGCGGGGGATACCCGCCTTTTTCGTTTCTCTCCTATTGCTTGATGAACTCTCGGAGATAGTTGTCGCCGTATGAGGCGATGATCTTGGTCTTGTCCGAGGAAATCTGCACGTTTGTGACCCCGAGCCGGAGATTGTCATTCGTCGTCTTCGTCTCCAAGCATTTTTTCCATAATGTCGTCCCTTTATCGTTGTAGACTATGACGCAATTGCCCGGAGCCGAGCCCGCCACTATCCTCGTGCCGTCATCTGATATTGCCACTGCGTTGTGCCCGACGAAGTCGGCCTCCGTCGTGCTGCCTCCCATGTTCCGCTTCCACAATAGATTTCCGTCACCATCAAAGAGGTAGACCATGCCGCCGACTGTTCCCAAGGCGATGCGCTTTCCGTTCGGTGTGACCGCCCCCATGGTCACCACGTGATCAGGGATCCTCTCCTTCCAGCGCAAGTTTCCCGAAGCATCGAAAGAGAACAAAGTTCGGCTCTTGCCGGCGGCAAAGACATTCTTTGCAGTATCCACTCCGAGGAACATAGGGAACTCTCCTATCGGCTGCAGCCACTTTTCATTGCCCAAGCTGTCAAAGCTCGCGATCTCAGGGCTTCCGGCTATGAAACCGGAATCATCGAGGTAGAAGAGGCAGTTTCTCAGCCATCCTCCGTCCCAGGAGATATTGCTTTTTGCTCCGGTCGCTGCGTTGAACAAGGACAGTCTTCCGACAGTTCCGGACAGGACGGTCTTTCCGTCACGGGAGAAGCAGGCGCTTCTTGTCATTCCATTCATGTCAGAGCTCCAGAGCAAGCTTCCTTCCTTGCTCACCATATATACCTTCTCATCATGGCAGCCTGCCACCACTTTGCTGCCGTCAGGGGATATATCTATGCCCCAGCACTCGTTTTCGGTAGGCTGTTTCCAGAGGATATTTCCCAAAGAATCGAAAAGATAGAAGTTGGTGGGTTTGCCGAGCTGTGGTTCGTGCTTGGCCTCGGATACTGCGAACACGCTCCAGTCGGATGATGGTTTCGTCCAGAAGAATCCATATGGCTCGGAAACCTGTTTCTCCCAAGCCAGTGTATATGAGGCACTTTCCTTTTGTTTTACGAGAGTCACATCTGCTTGTGCAAAATTCTTCCTTGTCGGATTCACATGCTCCTTGAAGTAGTATTCATATCCGTCCTTTTCCACTGTCAGGGAATAGTCGGTCGAGCTGCAACCCAGTTCCTTTCCCTGGTATATCGCATCAATGTCCTCCTTTCCCAGAACACTTATGGCATATCTGCCTTGCTGATCAGTAGAGCCTCTGAAGCCCAGGCGGCCGCAGTTCATCTGAGCGGAAACTTCCACTTGGGACAGGGGTTTGCCTTTCTCATCTTTGACGTATCCGTATATCTGGCTTGTTTCTTGTCCTTTGAACCAGTCGTCAATGGCGCCGAAGATAATCGGTACTTCCAAGGAAGTGGATGTATCTGTCCATATTTTGAATTTTACGGTGAAGTTCTCTCCCGTCTTATCAAGCGAAGCAAAGTACCAAAGTTTCTTCTCCTCACCAGGGCCTAGTGTTACAGGAGACTTTACCAAAGAGAAGAAGTGAAGGTTCCATTTCGGGACTTGTGACAGCAAGCTCTCCACAGGAGTGAAATTGACTGTCACCGAGCTTTTCCCCTTATTCCTCAAAGTTATGAACACATCGGTCCCGCTCTCGGTCATGCCCCAGGCAATGGCAGTGGAGAAGTATTTGACCTCTACATCGCCCAGGTTCTTTGTCACCCACTCTCCTTTAGGTGTTCCTTCGGGCAAGGTCGGCAATGATCGGTCTGTATTCACAGACATGGCACCAGGGCCAGTTGGTGGCGTCTCTCCTGGTTTGAGGGGAGTCTGACCGAATTCGTTTGGTTGAAATTGGGTTTGCTCCATTCCTTCCGGTCCGCCGGGACGGCCGCCCCAAGGATGGCTTGAACGGTATATGGAGTAACCGCCGATTATTAAGATTATAATAGACACCAAGACAATTAGATATTTTTTGTTCATATCCTTCTATTTTATCACCCCTTGTCCTTTTTTCAATCTCTCCTCTCTGGGATGAAATAGATGAACCAGACTGCCCAAATGAGCCAGATCATGTCGATCCAGTCCTTGGTCAATATTCCCGGGATGCCCAGGAAGGCTAGGAAGCCTAGGAATCCGAGTGGCCAGGTTTTCTTCATGTTCCTATTGTATCATATTCTGTATGTCTAGAAACTATGACGATTATATGTTAATCTCTTCCATACGGAGAGGTGTCAGAGTGGTCTAACGTACTTCTTTGCTAAAGAAGTGAGCCCTTTAAACGGCTCCGCGGGTTCGAATCCCGCCCTCTCCGC
>JBAYMB010000032.1:0-5732 GCA_041663745.1 Minisyncoccota bacterium | reverse complement strand
CCTCCGCCTGAATACAATTTTGTGACTTTCTCAAAAAATATCATTGCTCCCCATTATATCATCAGAGATGGGTTGATACAAGAATTATTTCAGGGATATAGGGTGATCTGATATGCCTTCTGCATATATTTTTTGGATCTCCAAAGAGCTTAATGTGGAGGAATAAATGCGAATATCGTCCAAAAGACCCTTGAAATATTGGTTATCAAAACCGATTTGAGTTGTTCCGCCAATATAGACAGGAACGCCACCGGCACTCATATTTCCAGTTTTGGATATTGAACCATCAAGAGCTCCATTCAAATAAACAGTTATCATTGAACCGTTGTAGGTCATGGCTATATGCGACCATGTATCTGTCGGTATTATTGACTTACCGCACAAAGATCCCCATGTTCCAGTATAGATAGCGGCACAGACTTTTTGATATACGCCCCATAATCCAAAACCCAGGTGATACGGCCCGTTTCTTGATACAATATCGCCAATTTGCGTTGCGCTGGGCTTAATCCATGCAGAAATCGTAATATTGTTTGTAATAGATTGGGCACTAAGACTGGATGAATTTGGAACAGCTATAAGATCTGCTATTCCGTCAAATCTGTATGCCCCTTTGTTATTATATCCCCCGGTGGCCTGATATACCGGCCAAGTGGAATCCGGCCTATATACACTGTTCCCAGACCCAGAAGTATCAATGGCGCTAGTAGTGCTTCCCTCGTCAAATAACCATTCTCCCACGAGCTGATCTCCAATAGAGTGCAGTGTCGAGGAATCAAACCTTATCCCTGCCGTTATCCTCGCTCTATCACGGAGTCCTGTGATGTTAGTGTAAATAACAGAAGAGAGTATGCCCACGATGGCAATGACAACAAGCAACTCGATCAATGTAAATGCCTTATTCCTCATTTGTTTGCTAGGTTAGGATGGGAAGATAGTCCTTCTGCGTATAGTCTTTGTATCTCTGACCCTGAAAGAGCCGAGTTATAAACACGAATATTATCAATAAAGCCGCTGAAGTTCGTCTCTCCCCCATTACCTATTTTTATAGGTAAGTTATTTGTCAAACTTGTCCCAGCACTTGCATAAGTTGAGATCAATCTTCCGTCTAGAAACAATGTTTCTGTCGTTCCCTCTCTTTTCACAAGGATCATATGCCATCCGTCTGATAATGCTCCTTGATTGCCGAGCACATTCCATCCTCCAGCGTCAAGAGCTTGATACCAGCCCCAAGTATTATTTCCCGACGGCCTTTGCATGAACCCCCATGTCTTTGCTGTAGCTGAAGAGGTCATTCCCTTTGCCAAAATTATAGGATAGTGTCCTGTTGCCGGTGTTTTTCCAAAAGGAGATTTTACCCAAAAAGATACTGTGAAATCGCTCGTTCCGATCGAAAAAACACTGTTGTCAGCGATGCTGACGGCATTGCTAGCTCCGTCAAAACTGTATACCCCTTTGCTGTTGTATCCGCTGGTTGCTTGCCATGTAGGCCAATTTGCAGAAGTTCCGTTATTCCCATATCCTGAGGTATCCAGAGCGGTTCCAGAACCCTCATCAAATGTCCATTCCCCTACCAATTGATCACCTATGGAATGAAGCGTAGAGGAATCAAAGCGTATTCCTGCAGTAACTCTCGCTCTGTCCCTCAAACCTGTGATATTAGTGTATATGACGGAAGAAAGAATACCAACAATAGCTATGACCACGAGGAGCTCTATGAGAGTAAATGCTTTCTCTTTACCATGCTTAAAATTCATACCCTATATTATATATATATATATATATATATTGCAAATCAAGCAATTTACCTCTTTAATGAGGTCTGATAGAGAATTATGGCCTGTTCCATAAGCTTATCCTTTACGACATCTATATCTGTTTCCCCATGCAGTTCTTTTACAGCCACAAATACGAAGTTGCTCGGAACCCTTGAATACATTTTCTTGCTTATGAGTAGTGTTCTGACTTGAACATCATCTATATAAAGTTTGCCTTTCAAACAATCTAGAACGGTTTTGCCCATATTATCCACATCCCTGCTTTCATAGTCTTTCTTGCTCAAGAAAAATTGCATAATAAAAACAACAATCTCATTTTTAGAAGGAAATATCGGCAAACCCATGATCTGCGGAGTTATCGTCTTCTCAACCAACGTTCTAAAAGCAGTGACTCTCTCACCTTCTCTTGCATTCTGTTTTGATGGAATAATTTCGGTTAAACCGAATTGATAATCAAAATACTTTGACATTTAAGGTCTTTTTGTTCGAAAACTGACACGCGTCTTGGCCGGCGTCTTTTCTACAGAAGCAAATTTGACTTTCTCTCCATCTTTAGTATAAAAGCTCACCTGTACAGGCTTATTCTTATACTGCGTAGCAATAAATGTGACTTGTTTATTCATATATCCATTGTATCTTAAATATCAAAGAAAATCAATTTAAAAATTTTTCTCCTTCTCTATGAACTCATCCAGTTCCCCATTCAATACCTTATCAATATTGGCGGTCTCCACCCCCGTCCTATGGTCCTTTATCATCTTGTACGGATGAAAGACATATGAGCGTATCTGATTCCCCCAATCTATTGATGTAGTCTTGCTGACATGAGTTCCCTTCTCGCTTGCCTTCCTCTCTTCCTCCCTCAGTGCATACAGCTTTCCCTTTAATATCTGCATTGCTTTCTCCTTGTTCTGCGGCTGGGACCTCTCGCTTGTGGCGCGAACCGATATGCCTGTGGGAATATGCACTATTCGAACAGCAGTCTCCCTCTTGTTCACATTCTGCCCTCCCGGACCTCCTGCTTTTGAAATATCAATCTTCAACTCGCTCTCTGGTATCTGTATCTCCGCATCCTTCTCTATCTTCGGCACAACCTCGACCATTGAAAATGAGGTCTGCCTCAAATTCTTTGAATTGAAAGGTGAAAGCCTCACCAATCTATGCACCCCAGACTCGTTCTTGAGCTCTCCATATGCATTCGGACCGAATATCTCAAGCGTGATGTTCCTGTATCCCCCATGATCGTTCTCCGTCTCATCAAGGACTTTGTAGTCCCAAGATTGTTTGGTGAAGAACTTCGTGTACATATCAAAGAGTATCCTTGAGAAATCCTCGGCATCATCCCCTCCTGCGCCGGAGAAGATGGTCATGATGGCATGGCCTTTATTGTATTTGTCTTTGCCTTGAAGCTCAAGTTTCAATTCATATATCTGCTTCAGCACGGTCTGCGCCCTTGCCTTGTCATCCCAAAAGTTCGGGGTGACCATCTCCGCCTCAAGCGCATCAAGCCTTTTTTGGATATCTTCTTTCATGTGGATAGTATATCAGAATACATAAAAATATCCCCGCCGATTCTTGGCGGGGATAAGACAGTTCGGAGGATGAAGCGGATTAGACACAGGCGCCAATGAGCCAAGAATCTGTGGCTCGTTCGCGGTGGACTTTTGTCCGTTGCATAATGACGGCTGTGCGCAACCGGGTATCTGTTCCGGCTGATCCAAAAAATTCATATGTCCGGTATATCTACGCTTTTCACGGCTACACATCGGACACTTGACCTCCGAACTTGCTCATACTAGCACTAAAGAAAAAATAGTAAACTGTCCTTTGAGCCATCTCCGAGGATCGAACTCGGGACCCCCACTTTACGAAAGTGGTGCTCTACCAACTGAGCTAAGATGGCCTAAAACATTCTACAAAGCAGAATGCTTCGGGAGCCGTTGACCAGGATCGGACTGGTGACCTCGTCATTACCAATGACGTGCTCTACCAACTGAGCTACAACGGCAAACTGTCGCACTATGGAATACTAAAGGATTTTCGCCCTTTTTGCAATTTTTTGGAAATAAAAAGAACGCTCCTCGGAAAAGATTCCGGAGAGCGTTCGCCTGCTTACAATTGCTCAGGTTGAGTCGAACCGTCCGTCATTCGCCCTCTTCGAGGGAAAATTCAGGTACAATTTGACGATTACGGTGCCGTGTGCCGCACGTCCGATGTCGCGGTCGGGCACGATCATACCGCCGAGGTTGATCGAAGGTGGCCGGGTACCAATGGACAAGAATGCTGAGTCGTAACTCAAGCCCTTACCAAATGATCCCCAATTGGCCGGAAGAAGGAAATCGGCATGCGTTCCCGCATTGACGATCATCCTTCCATCATCCGCTGGTCCAGCTTGGGACCACGTCGCGCTGACCGAGATCAGCAGAACGCAGATCACCACGCTAACCATAAGAGAAAAGACTCTTTTCATCTAGCCTCCCTCAAAGAGCAATTTAACAACAGCACCATACAAGTACGGTGCAGATTTAATTCTATATCAAGCAAATACCATTTGTCAACCTATCTGAAATCCTTGTATTCGTTGGAAAAAGGCTTGTGCAAGAACACTTCTGAGAGGAAGTTCAGTCCGTACTCCTTTACCGTGTCCGGCACTCCTTGGCTCACAAAACGTCGTTGGGAGGTATAGATGAAATGGTCTAGATCGAACTTAACTTTTCCGAACTCATAGGCGCGCCTGGCGATATTCGCATCCTCGCCGTAGAACTCTATGGACGTATCAAAGCCGTTCATCTTGTCAAGCGTCTCCTTCCTTATGGCGATATTCCCTCCGATCGCCACATAGCCGACCAGCCAATACATAGGGATGATCAAGACGTAATTATATACTTTGGTGAAGAATTGCTTGTATTTCGGCATGTCGTAATAGACGTAGGGACCGCTGAGACATGAGAGCTTCTCGTCCTTGTCGAATTCCTCAATGATCTTTTTGACCCACCCTTCCGGCATCTTGGTATCAGCGTCAATATATGCAAGGATGCTGCCTCTTGCCTCCAAATATCCTCTCTGGCGAGCCCTTGTGAGGCCCTTCCTCTCCTCCCTGACGACTTTGACGCCGGGCCTTTTCAAAGCCTCCTTCTTGGTATCATCGGTGCTTGCATTGTCCACGACGATTATCTCAAACAGCTCATTGTTTGAATTTCTTATGACGGAATCCAGGCATTCGCCTATGTAATTCTCCTCATTATATGCAGGGATTATCAGACTGATCTTATGTTTGGGATCTTTCATATGATTTATCTTATTTCCTTCCATTCATCCTGAGCCGACCTGTTGAAAAATACGACAGAGAAATAATTGGTGAGCCATTGGTACAGGAGCTTCGCCCAGCCGATCTTGTGCGCCCGCCTTCCCGTGTGATACACAGTGAGCTTCCCGTCAAAATATGTCCTGCCTATCTTCGAAAGGCGTATGAACATGTCTTGATCCTCGGATACCGGCAATTTCTCATTGAATCCCCCTATCTTCCTGAATGCCTCCGCCCTGATGAACTGGAATTCCCCTGAAGCTCCCCCGAAATGTATCATATTGTTCAAAAAGGTGTAGCTCAGGTCGGAGAAGGAGAAGATCATCTTATCCAGAAATCTTTCCTTGTCTTTCAAGACGCGGATGGCCACTGTAGCACCGATAAGCCTCTTATCCTTCTCGAAATTTGACAATAATCTCTTGAAGAAGATATTGGGATCAAAGACCAGGACATCTGCATCAAAAAATACAAGAAAATCCCCCTTGGCCGCCTTTGCGCCCTCATTTCTGGCATTGGCTATGGTCTGTCTTCCCTCCCCGTTGAACACGACTATCTTGTCAGTATATTTTTTTGCAATTTCAATGGTATTGTCGCTGCTCCTGCCATCGGAGATTATGATCTCCTTCTCACCCGAATACTTGGCTATGTTT
>JBAYMB010000031.1:0-5860 GCA_041663745.1 Minisyncoccota bacterium | reverse complement strand
GGAGAGTGGACTTTTGATGGCGGCAACGCGATTGATACTTCAGGATTCAATAATCATGGTACTGTTTCCGGTGCTACCTTCGCCACAACTTCAGGATACAATAACAAAGGAGCATACCTCTTTAATGTCGAGACAAATATAATAACAATCCCATCCTCGGAGACTTTGAAGTTGACTGATAAGATGACGATCTCCGCTTGGGTCAATATAGCTAGTACGGGATCAATGAAGGGTGTCATAGTTTCCAAACATTTTCAGAATTTTGATTACACGTTCAAATATGACAATAGTCAGCTCATGATCCGTCTTGTCAGCGGTTCAACCTCATATTACACGATCAAGCGCGGTGCATTGGATCTGAACACCTGGTACAATGTCGTAGCCACTTGGGACAAGACATTGAATTCAGGGAAAGGTAGGATCTTCGTGAACGGTTCGGAAGTCTCATATTCCCAACAAGATGCGCTGGTTGATAATGTGAACACCAGTGCACAGCCGCTCTATATTGGCAATGACAGGGCAAGCTGTCCTTGTGTTGAATTCTCAGGTTTGATAGATGATGTCCGTGTCTATTCCTCATCTCTTTCTTCTTCCGATATTCAGAAACTATACGCCGAAGGTATTTCTTCTCACTCTAGCCTAGCAAACAAATGAAACAAAAAGCTTTCACATTGATCGAATTGCTTGTAGTCATTGCCATAGTAGGCATACTCTCTTCTGTCATATACTCAAATATCACAGGACTCAGAGACAGAGCAAGGGTAACAGCGGGAATACGGTTTGATTCCTCGATACTTCATTCCATAGGTGATCAATTGGTGGGAGAATGGACGTTTGACCTGCCTACAAATCTTTTGGCTGACACTTCGGGAATGGGAAACAACGGCTCCACCACCACTTCGCCTGTCTACTATTCCACCGGAGGATACAACAACAAAGGAACATTCTATTTTGACGGAACGGATGATGTCATAAAACTGGGAACTTCAAATGTTTTGGCGATGGAAACCAATGATTTCACGGCAACTGCATGGATCAATCCGAATGCTTTGAGCGCAATCTGGCAGGGAATCATTGGCGGCGAGAACGGTGCGTTCAGCGTCGGCATTGGGAATAATATCCTTGCTGTCACAAAAGTGGGCGTTTCGGACGCTCCTATTTCGAATTTCAATATAACAAACAATCTGAATAAATGGACCTTTGTCACAGTCACCTTTGATTCCCATTCCTCGGCGAATAACCTGACCTATTATATCAATGGCGTTTTAAACAAGAAGGTGACTTACAACTATAACTTTGATGCGGGGAAAAAAAGCTATTGGATCGGCTTGCGAGGGGGTAGCGGCGGATACTTCAGCGGCTATATAGACGATGTTCGCATCTATACCTCAACTCTTTCCGGCTCAGACATTCAAAAACTATATACAGAAGGAAAAGATTCACATAATTTAGCAAACAAATGAAACAAAAAGCATTTACACTCATTGAATTACTTGTCGTCATAGCCATAGTAGGCATACTTTCTTCTGTTATATATACGAACATCACAGGACTCAGAGACAGAGCAAGGGTAACAGCGGGAATACGGTTTGATTCCTCAACACTTCATTCAATTGGGGATCAGTTGGTAGGAGAGTGGACCTTTGATTCTCCCGGCTTGCCTCTCATAGACACTTCGGGATTTGGAAATACAGGAACTTGCACAGCTTGTCCTACATATGCCACCACTTCGGGATATAACAACAAAGGAGTTTATAGTTTTGATGGAGAGGATGATCTTATTCGTATTACGAAATCATCAAGCATTGATATTTTCAAAACCAATAAGTGGACGATCTCATGGTGGGCAAATATCTCTGGAACAGGCGACCCAAATCAAGACTTTTTTAATGGGACCCCTCACAAACCAAGGATATTCACCAATATAGCTGTCAGAAACATTAATCTTTCCGCTTTTGTTGGTGGCAGCTACACCAATCTTGCCTCCACTCCCAACTATGTTTATAAACTTGATCAATGGACTCATTTCGTGGTTGAAGCAGATACAGATAAATATAGAATTTTTGTTAATGGGGTTGAGGTTAAAAATGCATCCTACATTCAAATAGACCCGCTTGTTGATTATTTTTGTATAATATTTCCTGGGTGGGATGCAGGTTTCAAAGGCCTCGTTGACGATGTTCGTCTCTATTCCTCATCTCTTTCCTCTTCCGATATTCAAAAACTATACGCAGACGGTATCTCATCTCACGAAGTTGCGACAAAATAGTTTTTGACTTGATGTTCTTTTAGGGTATAATGGCTGTATAAAGTCAATTTAACCTTTATTCTAAGCCACAATATGCCCCCATTCAACAATTTCACGACAAAAGCAAAGGAAGTCATACGAAGAGCTCATGAGCTTGCTATTGAGCGTGGTCAAAATCATGTAAATCCACTTCATCTTCTTGCCGCACTTGTGCTTCAAGAGGAAAGCTTGGTCTCATCCATTCTTGATAGATTGGAGATAGACATAATTCTTTTCACTGATTCAATAATGGAAGCAATAGAGTCCGGAGCATCAGGGACGACCCTTTCGCCTGCCCATCAGATGTACCTCACGCCCGAGCTTGCCGCTGTGCTTGAGCTTTCAGGCAGGGAAGCGGCAGACTTGAAAGATGATTTCATCTCGACCGAGCATCTATTCCTAGCTACGCTTGATACGCCTTGCTCGGCAAGCGATATCTTGCATAAGTTCAAGATAGAAAAAAATATCATACTGAAGATCCTTTCCGATCTGAAGACCATGAAGCCGGGCGAGATGGACCAACCGAAGAAATACAAGGCCATATTGAAATATACGAGGAATCTGACAAAACTTGCCAAGGAGAACAAGCTTGATCCGGTCATCGGACGCGACAACGAGATATCAAGGATCATACAGATACTCTCAAGAAGGACGAAGAACAATCCCATACTCATCGGTGAGGCCGGAGTAGGGAAGACTGCGATAGTTGAGGGTCTTGCTCTCCGAATTGCCACGGGCGATGTGCCGGAATCTCTGAAAGACAAGGAACTTGTCTCTCTCGATCTCGGACTTCTTGTCGCTGGAACGAAGTACAGGGGAGAATTCGAGGAAAGACTGAAGAATATCATAAAAGAGATAGAGAGGTCTGATGGAAAGGTCATACTTTTCATTGACGAGATACATACCATAGTAGGGGCAGGTTCTGCCGAAGGATCTCTCGATGCTTCAAACATGCTCAAGCCCGCATTGTCGCGCGGAGACCTGCGAACCGTAGGCGCAACGACACTCAAAGAATATCAAAAGATTGAGAAAGACCCGGCGCTGACCAGGCGTTTCCAGCCTGTCATTGTGAGCGAACCATCCGTGGAAGACTGTGTTGCCATTCTGCGGGGTCTCAAGGAGAAATACGAGCTATACCACGGCGTGAGGATCACCGACGATGCCATCTTGGCCGCAGTCAATCTTAGCTCCCGATACATCACAGACAGATTCCTGCCGGACAAGGCAGTTGACCTCATAGACGAGGCATCTTCCATGTTGAAGATCTCCCTTGAGAACATGCCCCCTGTGCTTGAAGAGGCAAGAAGGAAGATAATGAGGCTTGAGATAGAGAAGGAGGCCTTGAAGAAGGAAACAGAGGGAGAAAAGAAGAAAGAGACCAAGAAAAGGGTTGATATCATCGAAAAGGAAATTGCAGACCTCAAAGAAAAGACGGCTGATGTGGAACTTCGCTGGACGAACGAGAAGGAGATACTTGGTGACATCAAAAAACTGAAGAAACAGCTTGAAGTCCTGAGGAACGAGGCTGAGAATGCCGAGATACAAGCTGATCTTTCCAAGGCTGCAGAGATTAGATACGGGAAGATACCGCAGGCGGAGAAGGACCTTGATGTAAAACTGAAGAAATTGAAGAAGCTTCAGACCACAAGGAGAGTTTTGAAGGAGGAGATCACAGAAGAGGACATTGCCAATGTCGTTTCTAGATGGACGGGCGTTCCGGTGTCCAGAATGCTTGAAAGCGAGGCGCACAAGCTTGTCAGGATGGAAGAAGAGCTTGAAAAGAGGATCGTCGGTCAGAACGAAGCTGTTAGAAAGATATCGGAGACCATCAAGAGGTCAAGGACCGGGATCGCAGACCCGAATCGACCTATCGGTTCGTTCATATTCTTGGGTCCCACTGGAGTCGGAAAGACGGAGCTCACCAAAGCCCTTGCCGAATTCCTCTTTGATGATGACAAGGCGCTCATCAGAGTGGATATGTCCGAGTTCATGGAAAAGCATTCAACCTCAAAGCTCATAGGCTCTCCTCCGGGATATGTCGGATATGATGAGGGAGGTTCGCTCACTGAGACTGTAAGGCACAGGCCGTATTCTGTCATCCTGTTCGATGAGATAGAAAAAGCTCATCCTGAGGTCTTCAACCTGCTTTTGCAGGTTCTTGACGGTGGAAGGCTCACGGATTCAAAAGGCAGGGTGGTCAATTTCAAAAATGCGGTGATAATAATGACATCAAACATCGGAGCTCAGTTCATAGACAAGATGGAGCAGATAGGGTTTGCCACAACTGAGGGCAAAAGCAATGAATATAACCTAATAAAGGAAAAGATAACCGGATCACTAAAAGATTTCTTCAGGCCGGAGTTCTTGAATCGTCTGGATGACATAATCATCTTTGACGTACTGAGCCATGAGGCCATAAGAAAGATAGTGGACATACAGATAAACGAGGTCAGGGAAAGACTTGTTTCCAAAGAGATCACTCTTGATATATCCGACAAGGCGCTTGAATACTTGGCAAAGGAGGGATACAACCCTCAGTATGGAGCAAGGCCTTTGAAGAGGCTCATACAGAATAAGATACTCAACCCGATCGCTTCTCTCATTATCTCAGGCGAGGTTGTCAAAGGAGGAACAGTGACCATTGGAATGAAGATAGGAGAACTTTCATTTGAAGTGAGAAAAGGGAAGAAGGGAGCGATACTGGAATCTACTTTTGTGGATGAGATGGTATTGAAATAATTTGAAAAAAACTAAAAAAGTGCTATTATCTCTTCGTTGCGCCGGTCGTATAGCGGCAATTACATCGCTCTGTAAAAGCGACGCCTTCGGGCTCCGTAGGTTCGAGTCCTACCCGGCGCACAATTCAAAAACATCCAAATAGACTTGACGTAATTTTTAATATGTGCTAAAATCTTAAGCAGACGGTCAAAAAATTCTTTGAGGATGGTACGAGATGTTCACGACCAAAAAGCGCTTGTCCAAAAAAGTTGATGAGAAGTTCTGTTTTTTGCAGAGGAGCATCGATTCCATCAAGAGCCAAAGCCAGATGCTCTTCAAAAACAAACTGGTAGTTCATAAGGAACGGTGTTTTGAATTTCGCACCATTTCTGTTTTGGAGATGAGATCGGAAAAAATGTTCGGATTCATTCCTTTAAAAAGGGGACGGAAATTGCTATCCGTAACCTTCGAATGGATGGATGATCGTCTTCACAAAAACCTCTGGTTTTCTGTGACCGACAGCTCTGTGTTTAAAATTGCCAAAACGGAGCTAAAAAAGTACATCGAAGTTTTTCCAGCATACGATATCACCACAAGCTTTGAACCGCCGGATGAAATAGTCCGGTCAGTATAAGATTCAGAGCTTACCAAAGCCGATCTGCGTAGATCGGCTTTTATTTTTTCCTAAACTATCCACTATATAGTATTTTTTCTTTTCTAGTGGTAAAATAAAGCCACTAACATGCCAACATTATTCCTAGCCGAAGACGATACATTGATGGTTCGAATGTACGCAAGAGCTTTCAAGACAAGCGGTTTTGACCTGAAGGTCTCTTTTGACGGAGAGGATGCCAT
>JBAYMB010000030.1:0-5984 GCA_041663745.1 Minisyncoccota bacterium | reverse complement strand
GGGTTCTTGTCGAACACCTCAAAGACAATTCCGGTGTAGTAGTCAAAACCGCGCATGAGATCTTGTGCGAACACCACATTGTTTATGCCAAGCTGGTTCAGTTTTTCCATTAGCTCCCTTACCTCCGTTATGCCCTCATTTGCGTCTTTTGGAAGCTTGGAGACGAATTCCTCAAAGTTCTTGCTGTTCAGGAGTTCAATGAGCTCGGAACTTCTTTTTGATACGACTTCTTCCACCATCTTCTTGAAATCACCACCTGAAACTTTATTTTTCTTGTCTATGATCTTTGCTACCTTGTATGCGTCCTCATCTCTTAACTTGAAGAGGTCTTTCAATATATAGTTCATTATCTTCCTGTTGTTCACTCGTATCTCAAAATCCGAGTCTTTCAACCCGAACACCCTCATTATCTCCGAAGCCATGGAAATCATCTCAACCTCGGCATTAATGCTCTTCACTCCGAAGATATCCGCATTCAATTGCCAATGTTCGCGGGTCCTGCCTCTCTGGGGATTCTCATATCGGAAGAGGTTCGGGATGGAATACCATCTCAAAGGGAAGGAGAACTCCTTGAGCTTTGCCGCTATCATTCTTGCCACCGTAGGGGTCATTTCGGGCCTGAGAGAGACCTCTCTCGCCCCTTTGTCCTTGAACGTATATGTCTGCCCTATGACTATCTCCTCGCCAGATTTGGCCTTATAGAGGTCTGCGTATTCAAGAACAGACGCTCCATATTCGCTGTATCCGAAACCTTCAACAACCTTCTTCCATGTATTGAATATGTAGTTCTGGACCGCCATATCGGAGGGGTAGAAATCCCTGACTCCTTTGTACGGTTCTACTCCTATCTTATTTGTGTTTTTTGTCATATCAGTTAGTATTGTACCAAAATATGAATTCAAAACAAGGAATGATCACCATATACAAGAACAGGGGAGAAACTCCCCTTGAAGCCTTGGAAAGGTCGAGAACAGACGAAAAGATGACATATGCAGGCAGACTTGATCCTCTGGCCGAAGGACTGCTTTTGGTTTTAATTGGCGAGGAATGCAAGAACAAGGAGAAATATCTGGGATTGGACAAAGAATATGAGGTAGATGTCCTTTTTGGCTTTGCTACGGATTCATACGATATATTGGGAAAGGTGACAAATGCTTCAGAATACAAAGATGTCGATACTGATATAATACAAAGTTTTGTCGGGAAGTTCTCGCAGAAATATCCAGCTTTTTCCTCAAAGACCATCAAAGGAAAGACCTTGTTCTCCTTGTTCAAGAAGGGGGAATTGAAGGACGAGGAGATACCGGAGAAGGAAGTGGAGATAAAGAAGATAGAACTTATCGGAGAAAGAAAGATGTCAAAGAATGATCTGGAGAAGTATATAAGGGATTCCATATCTCTGGTTTCCGGGGATTTCAGACAAGCTGAGATACTGGAGAAATGGGATGAATACTTATCCAGTTCAAAGCAAGAAAATTTTAATATTGTTTCAATTAGAGTTATTTGTACAAGCGGAACTTACATGAGGACTTTGGCCAATTCCATAGGGGAGAAGGCGGGAGTGTCTGCGCTGGCTTTTGGCATAAAGAGAAAAAGGATAGGGGAGTTTAAAGTCTAATTTCTTATTTCTTCCTTCCCCCTCTATCTCTCTCTGTCTTGGTCAAAAACCTCTTTCTAAGCCTTACATTCTTCGGGGTGATCTCAAGATATTCGTCTTCCTGCATTATTTCCAATCCTTTTTCTATATCAAGCCTGTACGGAGGGACAAGGTAAAGGGCTTCATCGGAAGCTGATGCTCGGACGTTCGTGAGGTTCTTGTTCTTGATAGGGTTCACCTCAAGGTTCTCACCGTTCAACACATGTCCAATGACCATGCCTTCATATATGTCTATTGCAGGATCTATGTAGAGAACGCCTCTTTCCTGGAGGTTCCAGAGGGAATATGCCATGGCTTTTCCTGAGACCATGGATGTCATTGAGCCGAATTCCTGCTTCTGTATCTCGCCTGCATACGGCCTGAATCCTATGAATCTTGAAGAAAGGATACCAAGGCCTTTTGTGTCCATGACAAATGCGCCTCTGTAGCCGAGAAGCCCTCTTGTCGGTATCTCAAAGGTCATGCGGACTTGATTATCCTTTATCTTCATATCTTTCATGATACCTTTTCTCTTGCCAAGCCTTTCTATGACAGTTCCTTGGAATTCTTCAGGCACATCCACAGTGACCTCTTCATATGGCTCTGATCTTACTCCGTCAATTTCTTTTATGATTGCTTGAGGCTGGGAGACTTGGAGCTCGAAACCCTCTCTTCTCATGTTTTCAATGAGGATGGCTATATGAAGTTCGCCTCTGCCGTATACCGTGATCGGTTCGGTTTTGAAATCAATTTTCAGGCCTACGTTCACTTCCAATTCCTTCTCAAGCCTTTCCCTTATCTGCCTTCCAGTGACGAATTTACCTTCCTTTCCTGCGAATGGGGAATCGTTCACAAGGAAGCTCATGGAGATCGTCGGTTCGTCTATGTTTATGGACGGCAGAGGTTCCTGGTCTTTGTTCTCGCAGATCGTCTCTCCTATATATGCATCCAAAATACCTGCGATCATGACAATGTCGCCGGCAGCGACTTCTGAGACTGCTTCTCTCTCTATTCCTTTGAATGTGAAAAGTTTAGTTATCTTTGCCTGTCTCGTCTCTCCGTTTGATTGCCTTACGAAGACCATCTGTCCGTCTTTTAGTTTTCCTGTATATACTCTGGCGATGCCAAGCCTTCCCAAGAAGTTGTCATATGCAAGGTTGAATATCTGGGCTGTGAGAGGCAGATTCAATTTTTCCTCTGTTGCGGCAGCAGGGACTTTCTCAAGAATGAGGTCCAAAAGGGGAGTGAGGTCCTTCTGTTCGTCCTTTGGATCTACCATGGCAACGCCGTTCCTGCCTATCGCATATATGACAGGAAAGTTGAGCTGTTCGTCGTTTGCCCCGAGCTCCATGAAGAGCTCCAGGACCTCCTCATGCACTTCTTCGGGCCTTGCGGCATGCTTGTCTATCTTGTTTATGACGACTATCGGTTTCAACCCGAGTTCAAGTGATTTCTTGAGGACGAATCTTGTCTGAGGCATGGGGCCTTCTTGGGCATCTACGACAAGAAGTACAGTATCGATGGAACGGAGGACGCGCTCAACCTCCGAGCCGAAATCTGCGTGACCGGGAGTGTCCACGATATTCACCTTTGTTCTTTTATAGAAGATGGAGGTGTTCTTGGCGTATATGGTGATACCGCGCTCTTGTTCGAGCTTGTTCACATCCATGCTAAAGCCCTCCTCGACCATTCCGGTCTGTCTGAGTATTGCGTCGGTCAAGGTTGTCTTTCCGTGGTCGACATGGGCTATAATCGCTATGTTCCTGATTTCCATGGTTTGTAAACTTAAAAGGCGCCGAAGCGCGTTTGTGTGCATCTATTTATACCAAATTTTCAAGGAAAAGTCCAGTTTTGGTGCTGATTGTTTCATTTATCAACACATCAACAATGCCTTGACTTATATAAGTTTAGGTATATACTTGCTCTTAAGTTACCTCGCCGGGCCTCGCGTCCGGTTTTTTCGTGCCTACCTTTGAACCTCGGTTTTTATTGAATCAAGAGATACGAACCATGAACCCTGTTTGATCTCCCAAGCACAATTATCTTTATATGCTATGAATTTTATATGTTTCTGTTTTTTAAGAATTTTTTCTTTTGTTCTCAAAAAATCGCTGTCGCCACTGCAGATATAGACTATATCAACATCATCCAGATCCTCCATGATCTCATCGTGCATTTCTACGTCAAAATTACATTTATTTTTATATCCTTTTGGATCAGTATCATCCCTCAATCTCTTGAGGTCCTTTGAAGTCACTTCGTAACCGATACTTCTGAAATATTTCTCGAGAGCGTCACTTATGCTTTTCTGAGGTTCATATCTAGGCCTTCCTTTGTATATGCGGGCATGAACAATGGTATTTATTGATGAAACCCAAGCATAGAGTTTTTTATAATCGGTCATCCATCCAGTAGCTTTCCCTCTTTTGTAAAGATTAGAATCATCAATATACAAACCAACCTTTGGTTTGGGAGGAAGAGCTGATCTGAATTCTTCCATTGTTTTGTACTTCGTCATATCGGAAATCTTTATTTATATAAAGCCATTTTACTACCAATTTATGAATTTGGCAAATTTAACTTCATTATTTTAAATTAGAATGATACAATAGTTCAATGAATGCAAAGATAGCAAATGATGAGATTGTCGCTAAAAGACAAGAACGAACAAATCTTTTTTATATGGCAAATCTTGGCAGCGAGTTCATGCGAGTCGTTTCAGCCTATGAGAAAAAAGACGCTTTATTGCTATCGCAATCGGTTGCAAGGGCGTCTGGTATCATTGACAAGCTTTTACTCAACAAAAAGTCAGATTCCGAGGAAAAAGAAGTTCTCATTTTACGCGATGTTTTGAAGAGTTTTTCCGATAATGTTGATAACAATGCTTTTGCAAAAAAGAGCGATATAGAAAGCTATTTCAATCCGTTCGCTTTACGCATGCTTATTCAATGATTCTTTGATATAATAAACGACATATGAGCAAAGAAATTGAAAACATAAAGAAGTACGTCCGCGCAGCGAACTATCTTTCCGTGGGGCAGATATATCTGCAAAGCAACTTTCTGTTGAAGGACAAACTGACCTTTGATGACATAAAGACAAGGCTTTTGGGTCACTGGGGAACTTGTCCCGGGATCAATTTCACATATGGGTGCGTCAATAACTTGATAAGAAAGACTGATGCCAACATGATGTTCGTGCTCGGTCCGGGACACGGCTTTCCTGCGATACAGTCAAATGTGTTCTTGGAGGGAACTCTTGGCAAATACTACAAAGAAGCCCAAAAGACCGAAGAGGGTATTGCATATATAACAAGGAATTTCAGCTGGCCGTACGGCTTTCCAAGCCACTCAAGCCCTGCAACGCCCGGAGTCATTCTTGAGGGAGGAGAGCTCGGATATTCGCTTGCCACATCATATGGGGCGGTTTTGGACAATCCAGACCTCATCGTGACCTGCCTTGTCGGCGACGGAGAGGCGGAAACTGCAGCAGCCGCCACGGCATGGCATTTGTATAAGTTCATAGATCCGGCAACGAATGGTGCGGTCCTGCCCATACTTCATTTGAACGGATACAAGATATCCGGTCCGACGATCTTCGGAAGGATGAATAATAAAGACCTTGAGTGTTTGTTCAGAGGGTATGGATATGAGCCGATCATAGTCGAGGGAGCGGATGACGGAGTGTACAAAGACATGGTTAAGGCGCTTGATAGGGCATATGCGTCCATAAGAGCGATCCAGAAAGAAGCCAGAAACAATCCAAGCAGAAAACTGAAAGACTACTACAAATTCCCCATGATCGTTCTCAAGACCCCGAAAGGGTGGACCGGCATAAAATATCTGAAGGGTCCAAAGATAGAAGGCAACGGTGAGAAGATAGAGGGGAATGCACTTTCCCACCAAGTAGTCGGAAAGGAGATGAAAACCGATGCAAGCCAGCTTGAAGCGCTAGACGGCTGGATGAGATCGTACAAATTCGATGAGCTCTTTGATCCGCAGAAAGGCTTTTGCAAGGAAATAGAAGAACTTGTTCCAAAAGAAGGCTTGAGGATGGGAGATAATCAGATTGCATTCGGCATTAAAAAAGGAGACGGCTCAAAAGACCTGATCTTGCCGAACATAGAAAAGTTTCTGACGAAGATCACTGCTCCGGGAACCGTACCGACCGGCGCCATGGCGAAGATAGGGGAATATTTCGCCGAAGTTGTTAAGTTAAACCAAGAGAAAAGGAATTTCAGGTTGTTTTCTCCCGACGAGACATACTCAAATCGCTTGCAAGCTATGTTCAAGGAGACGGCCAGGACCTTGGTCGGGAAGATAGAGGAATGGGATGCGGACCTTTCCCG
>JBAYMB010000029.1:0-6151 GCA_041663745.1 Minisyncoccota bacterium | reverse complement strand
TCCATCTAAAACGGCAAAACAGCCTTGACTATTCCCGTTTTTTTGTTAGTATTGTCTGAGTCGTAAATTAAAAATGCAAACACCAAAGAAAATTCAGCAGACGGAGACCGGTATCGTGCTTGAAGCTTTTCCCAATACATTGTTCAAGGTAAAACTTGACAATGGGAGCGGAGAACTGCTCTCGTACCTCTCCGGCAAAATGAGGCTTCATAGGATCAAGATTCTTATAGGAGACAGGGTGGAGGTCATGCTTGATGAATACGGTGGAAAGGGGAGGATAACAAGAAGATTCTAAAATTCTATGAAAGTAAAGGCTTCAGTGAAAAAAATATGCGCGAAATGCAAGACCGTCAGGAGAAAGGGTCGAGTTTACGTTACCTGCACCTCGAACCCGAGGCATAAGCAGAGACAGGGATAGATAATTGATTTTTAATGAAAGAAGTGCTAATATGGCATCTCTTATAATTTTATGCGTGTAGTAGGTATAACCATCCCGGACAACAAAAGATTGAAGGTAGGTCTCACTGTGCTATACGGCATAGGTCTTCCGCTTGCAAAGCGGATCTTGGTGAAGGCCAAAGTGGACGGAGAAAAGAAGCCGACCGAGGTCACAGCCGAAGAGGAAGCAAGGATCAGAAAGATAATCGAGAGCATAAAGATAGAAGGAGACTTGAAAAGAGAAGTTGGTGCGAACATAAAGAGACTGAAGGACATCAAATGCTACAGAGGCACACGGCACATGAAGAAGCTCCCTTCAAGAGGCCAAAGAACAAAAACGAATTCCAGGACCCTTCGAGGCAACACTCGAAAGACCATGGGAACCGGAAGAAAGGCCCCTGACAAGAAATAATCAAATATAATACATAACGAACAATGGGTAAGAAACGAATAGTAAAAACAGAAGGTGGCGCTGAGGAAACAAAATCAGCGGCGCAAGCGCAGAAAGCAGTCTCAAAAAAAAGAGTTGACTCTGGTATTTTGCATGTCCAATCGACATACAACAACACCATGGTCCTCCTGACCGACAAGAAGGGAAATGCCCTCCTCGCTTCTTCCGCTGGAGCCCTGGGATTCAAAGGAGCGAAGAAGGGAACTCCGTTCGCAGCTGCAAAAGTAGGAGAGGTCTTGGCCGAGAAGGCCATAGCTTTCGGCCTGAAGGAGATAGACGTCGTTGTCAAAGGAGTGGGATCAGGAAGGGAATCGGCCATCAGAGGATTCATCTCAAAGGGCATAAACATCACGAACATAAAGGACGAGACGCCGGTGCCTCACAACGGACCTAAGCCTAAGAAGCCGAGAAGAGTATAAAATAAAAATATGAAAACAGGACCACGATACAAAATAGCCAGAAGATTGGGACCGAGCGTCTTTGACAAGACCCAGACCCAGAAATTTTTGGTTCGCATGAATGCGAGGAAGGATTCTACCAAGAGGAAGAGGCCCGGATCTGATTTTTCGATGCTTCTTTTGGAGAAGCAGAGAGCGAGGACCACATACGGCATGGGCGAGAAGCAGTTCAAGAACACGGTTGAGAAGGTCCTTGCGAAGAAGTCAAAGAACATGCATGAGGACCTCGTCGTAGCGCTTGAAACTAGGCTTGATAACGTAGTGTACAGGCTAGGGTTTGCAAAGACAAGACAAGCGGCAAGACAGTTCGTCGGACACGGACATATAGATGTGAACGGCAAGAGACAGACCATACCTTCATATAAAGTCAGCGTAGGGGATGTCATATCAATAAGGGAGTCGAGCCAGAAGAAAGGCCTGTTCAAGGACCTCTCCGAGAAGATGAAAGAGGTGAAGGTTCCGTCGTGGCTCTCTCTCAATCTGGAGAAGAGAGAAGCGAAGGTCCAGGGACTACCGAAGATTACGCAGAACGAATTAAGCTTCGATGTCTCGGGAATATTCCAATATTACAGCAAATAATTTATTAGCAAATTTAAATAATAAAACATATGGAACAATACAAGATACTATTGCCATCAAAGCCAAGAATAGTCTCGGAAGAGGGTTTTTCCGGCGTATATGAGATAGACGGCCTCTACCCGGGATACGGACATACTCTTGGAAACTCCTTGAGAAGGATAATCCTTTCGTCAATTCCTGGTGTTGCCATAACCACAGTCAAGATAAACGGGGTTGATCATGAGTTCTCAACACTTAAGGGTGTCAAGGAAGATGTCATCAATATCATATTGAATTTGAAAAAGGTCAGGTTCAAGGTTGTGAACGACGAGGTTCAGACTGTTGAGCTGAAGGTCAAAGGCGTCAAAGACGTGACTGCCGGGGACATAAAGGTCCCGGGACAGGTTGAGGTATTGAATCCAGACCAGCATATCGCTTCTGTCACGGATAAAGATACGGAGCTTGTCATTGAGATGAAGATAAAGAAAGGTCTTGGATTCGTGCCAAGAGAGGTCATACAGAAGGACAAGGTTGAGATAGGGACGATCGCCCTTGATGCCATTTTCACTCCGATAAGAAGGGTCAACTACGAAGTTGAGAACATGAGAGTCGGGGACAGGACAGATTTCAACAAATTGAGGATATTCATAACGACAGACGGTTCCATCTCGGCAAAGGAAACTCTTGAGAAATCCATCATGATCATGATAGAGCAATTGAAAGCCATAATAGGTTTTGAGGAGCCGGTTGCCGCAAAGGAAGAAAAGAGGTCTGAAGCTTCCGGTGATGAGGACAAGGAGAACAGCTCCGAATTCTTGAAGACGAGGATTGAGAGCTTGGACCTTTCCGTAAGGACGGCCAATGCCCTTTCAAGCGCAAACATCAGGACTGTCGGAGGCCTTGCCAAGAAGAAGGAGAAGGACCTTTCGGACATAGACGGCCTCGGGGCAAAGGGAATACAGGAGATAAAGAAGACATTGCAGGGCTTCGGAATAACGCTGAAATAGTTTTAATATAAAAATACCATGTTACACAGCAATAAGAACAAACAGCTAGGCAGGGAGAAAAATCAGAGAAACGCGCTCGTAAAGACACTTGCTGTATCTTTGGTAAAGTATGGAAAGATTACCACGACCGAGATAAAGGCCAAGGTCCTGAGATCTTTCATAGAGAAGCTCATCACGAAGGGGATAGAGGGCGATTTGAACGCTGAAAGAGCCATAGCTGCAAAGCTGGGACACGGTCCTGCAAAGAAGATAATGAAGGAGATAGCCCCGAAGTACAAGGAAAGGAAGGGTGGATATACGAGAGTTATAAAGGTCAATACTAGATTGTCGGATGGCGCCCGAATGGCTCAGATAGAGTTTGTCTAATACAAAAAACATGGAACAGAAACAAACAAAAGGCGATATGGAAAAGAAGATCTACACGATAGATGCTACGGGAGAGAAGCTCGGAAGGGTAGCTACGCGCGCCGTTGCCCTGCTCATAGGAAAGCAGCTCGTGGAGTTCGCAAGGAACAAGGTCTTCAATGTCCAGGTAGTCATAAACAACGCATCAAAGCTAGATATAATGGAGGGTAAGCTCAAGAAGAGCTACAAGAGATTCTCGGGATATCCGGGAGGTCTTCATGAGAAGAGTATGGAGCAGATCATGGAGAGGAAAGGCAAGGGCACAGTTTTGAAGCTTGCCATATCGGGAATGCTCCCGCACAACAAACTGAAATCCCGAGTTATAAGAAACTTGATCATAAATGAATAGCATGGAGAAAGAAACAAAACACAAATACATAGAGGCTGTCGGAAGGAGAAAGACCGCAATCGCGAGAGTCAGGGCCGTTCCTGCTCCAAAGAACTCTTTTTCCATAAACGGCGGGAAGAACATCGAGAGCTATTTCAAGACCGAGAACCAGAGGCAGATTGCCATGGAGTCCCTTTTGAAATCGAAAGTTGACGGATCGTTCGCCATAACTGCGATGATAGCCGGCGGGGGAATACAAGCTCAAGCGGAAGCTTTGAGACTTGGAATTGCAAGGATACTCATAGAGGTAAATCCTGAATTAAGAAAAGGCTTAAAGAAGGAAGGATTCCTGAAGAGGGACCAGAGAGCCAAGGAAAGAAGGAAATTCGGCTTGAAGAAGGCCAGAAAGTCTCCTCAGTGGTCAAAGCGTTAGAATAGAAAACCCGAAGCTATATGCTTCGGGTTTTTGAAATGCAGATCTGACTAAATTCTTGTCAAAAACTTCCATCCGGAGAGTCGTCTGGTCTGTCGTTGCTACTGATAGCATTGATAAGCCAAACGGAACTGAAGACACAGGCACCGAGCAGTATGAGACCTCCCACGATTGCTCCTCCAATGATCCACCACATGATCTTTCTCCTTCTGTTTTAGAGTAACTTTCCTATTCCAAATGGTACGCCGTCTGGAAAGGAAGTCAAGATGAATAAAAGAAGCTCTGGTTATGCACCAGAGCTTCCCGCGGCGACCTGATTGTCATCAAGTTCTCTTCCGGGAGTTTCTTCAGGGTCTTCTCCCAAAAGACAGGCGAGAAAACACACAACGCAATACAGCCAAAGAAGCACTACTATCGCAATTTTCCTCATGTTTTTCCCTCGCTTTTACAAAGGTAATTTTTGCTATCAGTATCCGTCCTCAGCGCTCTTTATGTACCCTTCGATGAATACTTTGAGACCCCAGAGGAGGAGAGCGATAAGTGCAAAGACCAACAAACTTCCCACCACAATGAGTATTTTCATTGTCCTGCCCCCGCTTGTTTTTGAGACGTTCTTCTGATGAGTATGCTATACCTTCCTGACTTCTTGTCAAGAAAAAACCCGCTTCTTTTGGAAGCGGGTCTCTGATGGTTTGCGGTCAAGTCTTCAGCAAACCTGATTTCTCGTACAGAACCTTCTCTTGGCTTTTGATATCATCCAGCACGAAGTTGATGATGTCCGACCTCGCCGCCTCCTTCAACAGCTCGCGCAGGTCCATGTCGGTTCTGGCAAGAGTCACCCTATGACGGAAATCAAGCACCAGCGGCTCTTGCAGAGAAGCACGATTGCCTTCAATTTCTGCTTTCGCATCCATTCCATTTCTCTCCATGATGACAACTCCTTGGGGTATTTGAACTTTGATATGACAATACCATATGTATAATTAAAGTCAACATCAAAACTTGATTCTTCCATAAGATGTGATAAAATGGGGGAAAATATGGGCAAAAACGACCAGAAAGACGATGTAATATATGAAAATGACAAGAAGACCGCTTCTGATGACGTTGTCATGGAAGAGGAAGCTGAAGCACCTGAAATGCTTGTAAAAAAACTGAAGGAAAAGATAAAGATGTTGGAGAAGGAAAAACAGGAATATATGAACGGCTGGCAGAGAGAAAGAGCCGACCTCATAAACTACAAGAAAAGGGTTGAGAGCGAGAAGCTTGAGGTCATAAAATACAGCAATGAAAATCTCATCTCCGAGCTCATCTCAGTGCTAGATTCCTTTGAGATGGCCTTTGCCAACAAGGAAGCTTGGGAGAAGGCAGACAAGAATTGGAGAGTGGGCGTGGAATACATCCATTCCCAGTTCTTGAAAATTTTGGATGAGAACGGCCTTAAGATAATGAACCCCTTGGGGGAGAAGTTTGACCCGAGGTTCCATGTTGCCGAGGCTCATGTCGAGACGAAGGATGAGAAGCAGGACGGGATCATAGTTTCGGTCAAAAAGAAGGGGTATATGCTGAACGGCAGAGCCATCGTTCCGTCCCAGGTCTCGGTTGGAGAGTTTAAAAAATAATATGGAAAAACACCCACTGCATTTAAAAGACACAGAATTACAGACTTCTCCGGAAGTTCAAGAGGCTGTTGTGCGCCAAGAACGTCATACCGGGGAAAAGATCCCTAATGATCCAAAAGAGCGCATAGAAGCATATATGGATCGTCTTGAGAATATCTTCCTCAACCCAGACGAACACACAAGAGAACGCAATCTTGAAATGTTCCGCGACAAGATATATGACGCACTCATCATAAAACGGGAGAATTTTCCTGAGAGCTATTTTGATCTGCAAATGCGAGTTGCAAGAGAGCGTGGTCAAGCAGTAGATGAAATACCCCAGAATGTACGCGAGCAAATGATGGATATCGCTATCAACGATCAAAAGCATTCTCTTGATGAGTGGATCGATTATCTTACGTCAAATGATGCTGTTTATCCCGCATGGTTCAAATATTTTGTTTGGAAAAAT
>JBAYMB010000028.1:0-6238 GCA_041663745.1 Minisyncoccota bacterium | reverse complement strand
ATGAGAACTGACAGCACAAACTTGAGCGTAACTGCACAAGATCAGATAGGTGCTGTCGTAAACAAGAAATACGGAGCGGGATATGCACAGAAAAATGTATATGTTACAAAAAGCAAAAATGCCCAAGAAGCTCATGAAGCCATAAGACCGACAGATGCATCAAAGGAGATGGCAGGACTTGCCGATGATCAGAAGAAGCTATACAGATTGATATGGCAGAGAGCAGTCGCCTCTCAGATGACCGATGCGAAGATACTCCGAACGAAGATAACAGCGCAAGTCGGAGATGTGCCGACATTTTCCATAAACGGATCGAGAATGCTCTTTGACGGATGGCTCAAAGCAGATCCAGATGCGCGAGGCGAAGATGTGGAACTTCCAAAAGTGGAGATCGGAGAGACCTTGAAGCTCTTGGACATCAGAAGCCAGGAGAAATTCACTGAACCGCCGGGAAGATACACCGAAGCAGGGCTCATAAAAGAGCTTGAGAAGAGAGGTATCGGAAGGCCTTCTACGTACGCTTCTATCATGAAGACCATAGAAGAAAGAGGATATACCACAAAAGAAGGAAGAACTTTAATGCCTACTGACACCGGAGACGTAGTCAGCACCTTCCTTGAGAACAACTTCGGAGAATATATAAGCGATACATTCACCGCAGAGATGGAAGATGAGCTTGATGACATAGCAAATGGAAAGAGAGAATATACAAAGACCTTGAAGGATTTCTACGGCCCGTTCTCAAAGGACGTGAAATCAAAGGACAAGATAGCCAAGATAACGAACATGGGCGAAGCTGATGAAAAGCACAAGTGTCCGATCTGCGGAAGCGGAATGGTCATAAAGCTCGCAAGGAACGGAAAGTTCTTGAGCTGCAAGAACTATCCTAAATGTCTCGGTGCAAGAAAGATAGACGGCGAAGAGCTTGAGGCCCCGAAGGAGACCGGCGAAGCTTGCCCTGAATGCAAGAATGGGAAACTGATGGAACGAGAAGGGAGATTCGGCAAGTTCGTAGCGTGTTCCAACTACCCGAAATGCAAATACATAAAGAAGGATGCTTTTCCACAAGCAACGACCGGAGTGAAGTGCCCTATGTGCAAGACCGGAGAGATGACCGAGCGAAGAGGAAGGTTCGGGATATTCTATAGCTGCACCAACTATCCTAAATGCAAGAATGCCATAAAAGCAAAGCCTACAGGCAGGCTCTGCCCTACCTGCAGCGCCCTCATGATGGAAGGGACAAAGACCATCCCGGAGAGATGCTCTGATAAGAAGTGTCCAAACCACAATCCTCATAAGCTGGACAAATAGTTAGACTTTATCCTCCTTTTATTCTAGACTTACCGTATGACCACAGAAGAGATCATATCGCTTTTGGATTCGCCTAGCGAAAAGGACAAAGAGCTCATAAAAAAAGCGTATGATTTTTCCATGAAAGCCCATGAGGGACAGGTCAGGAGATCAGGGGCACCGTACTTCAAACACGTATTCGAGACAGCAAAGATCCTTGCCGAACTGAAAATGGACCCTGCCACCATAGCAGCAGGCCTATTGCACGATTCCGTTGAAGACGGCGTCTCAAGTGAAGAGTCCATCAAGAAGGAGTTTGGAGATGAGATCCTCTTTTTGGTGAACGGCGTCACCAAACTCAGCAAAGTGAAATACCGCGGAGCCGAAAGATACGTTGAAAGCCTTCGCAAGTTCTTCGTCGCCGTGTCCCAGGACATCCGAGTGCTCATCATAAAGATCGCAGATCGACTGAACAACATGCGCACTCTCGAGCACTTGGACGAGGACAAGCAGAAGAAGGTGGCTCTTGAGACGCTTGAGATATACGCTCCCCTTGCCGACAGACTTTCCATTAGAATCATCGCCAGAGAGTTGGAGGATCTTTCCTTCAAATATCTTTTTCCGAAAGAATACACGGAGACCTTAAAGCTCTTGAAGACCAAGAAGGAGGAAACTTTACCTCATCTTGAGAAGTTCATGAGATCGGTCAAAAAGGCCCTTGCCGAGCAGAAAATAACCGACTTCAAGACCGACTACAGGCAAAAAGGTATCTACAGCTTCTACAAAAAGCTGAAAAACAACAACGACGATGTGGAGAAGATATACGATATCCTCGCTGCCCGAATATGCCTCGAAACAGTGTCCGACTGCTACCGCGTCCTCGGCATCATCCACAGCACTTGGAGGCCTCTTCCAGGACAGATAAAGGACTATATAGCCTCCCCGAAACCCAACGGATACAGAAGCTTGCATACCACCGTCTTTGCCGGCGACGGCTCCATAGTAGAGGTGCAGATAAGGACGAAGGAAATGCACTACGACTCCGAATATGGCATTGCCTCGCACATTGACTACAAGAAATACGGCTCGAAAACGACATCTAACTCCGAGACAAAATGGTTCGCACAATTTCTGCCAAAGATAATCAATTTTTCAAATAAGCCTGACAGTAATGAAAAGGAAGGGACGCCGAAATGGATACAAACTTTGGCCGAATCGCAGAAGAACATAAAGACAGACCTGGAGAAGAACCAGTTCATAAAAGACATAAAGGCGGACTTCTTCAACGAGCGCATCTTCGTCCTTACACCCAAAGGTGATGTCATTGACCTGCCTCTTGGGTCCACACCTATTGATTTCGCATATGCAGTGCACTCGAACGTAGGAGATCACACAAGCGGAGCAAAGATAAACGGGAAGATGGTCTCCTTGGACACGCCGCTCAAAAACAGCGATATAGTCGAAATAATCACAAAAGAATCAAGCAAGCCAAGCACAAAATGGCTTGAGATCGTAAAGACAAGCATGGCAAAAAGGCATATAAACAACTACTTGGAGAAACTGAAGAAATGATTACAAACTAAAATTCTTCACAGAATATATCTCATCCTCTTTCTTCTCAGCATCGCTCCTGTCATCAATGAAAGGAGCTTCCGCCTCGCCTATCGCAGGCTGTTTCTCCACGCCTCCGACGGAAGCAATATGCTTGTCCAAAAGCTCGTCTATCTTCCTTTTCTTCTGAGAATTGACGAGATCCAGGATGGTTCTGACATCGTCATTGGAGAAGAAATCTATGGTTATGGTCCCTCCTTTCTCCCCTTTTTCAATATGAACTCTTGTACCAAGAGACTCCGCAAACTTCTCCTCAAGCAGAGCGATCTCCGGATCGAATATAGTCTCCTTCCTCCTGGCCTTCTCGACTGCGATCTTCCTGGCAATCATCTCAGCATCGCGAACCGTGATCTTCTTGTACACGATCTCTTTGAAGAGAGTTTCCTGCTCATCCTTCCTGTCGATGAGCATGAGGAGAGGCCTTGTATGTCCCTCAAGTATCTTTCCCTCAGAAATGGCAAGAAGCATATGCTCAGGCAACAAAAGTATCCTCAAGGAATTTGACACGTATTCCCTGCTTCTTCCGATCTTCTGGGCGATCTGGACATGCTTCAAATTGAAATCGTCCACAAGCTTCTGAAATGCTTTGGCTCTGTCAACGCAGTTCAAGTCCTCCCTTTGGAGGTTCTCAATGATGGCAAGCTCAAGCTTCATTAGATCGGATTCCTCATGCGAACGGATGACCACAGGTATCTGCAATATTCCGGCAAGCTTGGAAGCTCTAAGCCTCCTTTCACCGGAGATGAGCTCGTATTCAACGGCAAGCCCTCCGTCCTCCTTCTGGATCTCCTTCCTTGTGACAACAATCGGCTGAAGAACACCGTATTGCCTTATGGAATCGGCAAGGTCCTTCAATTTTGACACGTCAAAATCCTTTCTAGGCTGAAAAGGGTTCGGTTTGACCTTATCAAGCTCCACCCAGTATATGGAATCGTTATAAAATTGTCCTGTCATATACCCACATATTATCATATTCTGGAATGAAATAAAATTGATTTTTGTGCATAAATCGTATATTATGTCCAAGTTAAGGCCCGGGTGGTGAAATTGGTATACACGTAGCACTCAAAATGCTATGATCGCAAGGTCTTGAGAGTTCAAGTCTCTCCCCGGGCACATGATAAAACCAAAAGTATTGGTCATCCTTGGCCCCACAGCCACAGGCAAAAGTGACATAGCCGTAAAGATAGCTAAAAAGTACAACGGTGAGGTGATAAGTGCCGATTCTCGCCAAGTATACAAAGGAATGGACCTTGGCAGTGGAAAGATAACAAAGAAGGAGATGCTGGGAGTTCTCCATCATCTCTTGGATGTCGCAAGCCCAAACACCATCTTTTCAGTGTCAAAATACAAAAGACTGGCGGAAAAAGAGATAGAAAAGATGATAAAAAGGAAAAAGCTCCCTATAATCTGCGGAGGTACCGGCTTCTACATAGACAGCATAGTGAAGAACATATCCCTTCCGGAAGTAAAACCGAACAAAAAGCTCAGGGCTCAATTGGAGAAAAGATCTGCTGAAGAGCTATTTAAAATGCTAAAGAAGCTCTCTCCTTCCCGCGCAAAAGATATAGACAGGCATAATAAGGTTCGTTTGATAAGAGCCATTGAGATAGCCAAAGCTTTGGGAAATATCCCAAAGATAACAGAGAGACCGAGCAAATATGATTTTCTGCTCATTGGCATTGATGTGAGAGATGTTCTATTAAAGAAAAGGATAGAAAAAAGACTATTGAAACGAATTGAACTTGGGATGATATCTGAGGTCAGAAAACTTCATAAACAAGGAGTAAGCTGGAAGAGACTTGGGTCTTTCGGCTTGGAATACAGGCAGGTAGCGCTGTATCTTCAAAACAAGATAAGTAAAGGACAAATGATAGAGAATCTGAAAAATGAGATATGGCACTTTGTTAAGCGTCAGAGGACATGGTTCAAGAGGAATGAGGAAATCAAGTGGTTTGAACCAAAAAAATATCCTTTGATAATGAAACAGGTGGAAAATTTCATAAAATAAGGAATTATGCTATATTAGTCCGGTATGGGAGATTAGTTAAATGGTATAACATTCCTCTCCAAAAGGAAGGTTGGGGGTTCGATTCCTCCATCTCCCGCAAATAAACAAAAAAACCACTCTTGGGTGGTTTTTTTGTTTATTTCTTCACTTCCTTGTGAGGAGTGGTCTTCTTGCACCATTTGCAAAATTTCTTGAGCTCTATCTTTCGCTCAACCAGTTTCTTGTTCTTTCTCGTCCAGTAATTGATCCTTTTGCAGTTCTTGCAGGCAAGTTTTATTAATTGGTCTTGTGACATACGTTGGGAGAGTATAGCCTAAAATCCCAGAAAAAGCAATGCTATAGGCTTGTTTGGGTAGGAGCGAATATCTTAATCTTCGATATCTTGCTCCTGAATGTCTGATATACGTCAAGTATCTCCTTGTTCTTGATGAGGACAAGCGTAATGATGCCGGCAACGATTGATATGACCCCTGACACAAAACCCTGCAAGAAGATGCCGATGACGGTATTTTGATCAAACACATTGGCAAATACGTTAAGGGAGAAATAGCTGACGATACCGATGACAAGCGAGGAACAAAGAACTTGTATGGCTGTTTTCAGCACTGGTTTTGAAAAACCGCCAAAATCCTTCTCAAAGACGAACCAGAGCGCAAGACTGTTCAATATCTCCCCCACTGACCATCCGAGAGGAAGAGCTAGAACGATAGTTCCGGGAACATCAGTGACTCTTAACAATGTCTCGAGCAAATGTTGGAACGGAGGATATGTTTTGTATAGAATAATGAAACCGAAACCGAGCACGACCGTTGAAACTGCATTTATGAACTTCGCCCAAAAAGGCTTCTTGGTATTGCCGGCGGCATAGTATGCTCTGACGAAAAGGAGCGTGAGGTTCTGGAAGATGATGGAACCGACAAATAGGGCTAATGCTGCCGCAGTAAGACGCGTCTGCGACCAATTAAAAACACCGGCACCTAATATGGTCCTGACTATCTGAGCTCTGAGAGTGATAAATAACACTGCGCATGGAAGCGACCAGAAGATGATGTGCTGCGCAGAAATTATGGTCTGTTCGATGAACTTTCCCCTATCGCCATCAGAGAAATAACGAACGAGCATTGGAAACGCAGCAAGCGAATAGCTGACGCCAATGATGGATAGAAGAACTGACTGCAAGTTATAGGACAAGTTGAATATGGCTATTGATCCTGCGGTCATAGAAGATGCAAACGACAGAAGGAATATGGCGGAGATATTATCAGAGCCTAAAGTGAAAGTCCTCGGCACAGACACGACGAGCACCCTTTTTATCTCCTCAAAGTT
>JBAYMB010000027.1:0-6353 GCA_041663745.1 Minisyncoccota bacterium | reverse complement strand
CGCCTCCCTTTCCCAATACTCCCCTGTAATCTCCAAGAGCCGCAGTTGGATAAAACCACATAGAAACTGTAACTGCTTGCGTAGGATTTAAACTGCTTCCGTTTCCACAATTTACAAAATCATTCGTCCCATCAAAATAAAAGGCTCCTTTGTTGTTGTATCCTCCGGTGGAATAGTAGATCGGCGAAGTGGTGGTGGAACCATTGTTTCCAGATCCCGAAGTGTCAGCTAAAAGAGCAGTGGGTGTGTCAAACGTCCACTCTCCCACCAGCATATCTCCGATGGAATGAAGCGTTGAGGAATCAAAGCGTATCCCTGCAGTGATCCTTGCCCTATCCCTCAAACCTGTGATATTCGTATAGATAACGGAGGAGAGAATACCGACAATAGCTATAACAACGAGCAATTCAATCAATGTGAAAGCTTTGTCCCTCATTTGCTTGCTAGGTTAGGATGCGAAGGTAGCTCACTTGCATATAGTTTTTGGATATCTGAACCAGAAAGAGCGCTCGAGTAGATGCGGACATCGTCCATATAACCATTCAAATATGCGCCTGTGCAAGAACTTCCGTTAGAATAGCATCCAAGCGTTGTGATAAAAGTTGAACTGGAGATGATGGGCAACCCGAAAGATTTTTTTACAATTTGGGAACCATCAAGATAAATTGCAGTATTTGAACCCTCCCTCGTAACGGCAATATGATGCCATTTATTAAAAGAAATATTTCCATAGTTGCCAAAATGAGTATAAAGCCAATCACCATAATTCGCCCATGTGATCGTACCGTCTGTATTTATACGCAAACTATAAATACGATCCTTGTGTATAACTGCATGGTCTCCTGATTCAGGATAGACCCATACGCTAATTGTCATGTCTCCGACAATATTCATACTGCCAACACTCAAAATTTTTATATGATCATCCGTTCCGTCAAAATCGAAATATCCCTTGTTATTATATCCTCCGGTAGAGTAGTAGGTTGGAGATGTCCCTACAGAAGTAGTAGCTGCATTATTACCAGATCCTGAAGTGTCAGCGAGAGGATTCGCAAGCAAATCAAAAGTCCACTCTCCCACAAGCAAATCACCTATGGAATGAAGTACGGAAGAATCAAATCGTATCCCCGCAGTCACTTTAGCCCTATCTCTTAGACCCGTGATATTCGTATAGATAACTGAAGAGAGAATGCCTACGATGGCTATGACAACAAGCAATTCTATCAATGTAAAAGCTTTATTTTTCATATTTAAAGCAATGAATTCAACATCTTCTTCAGGGAAACTGTCGCAACCCCGACCACGGTATCAGCGCCTCCATAATATATGAACAAGGTATCCCCTACAAGCGCAGTACCGCAAGGAAAGATGACGTTCGGTATGAACCCGAGAAGCTCATATGGTCTTTCCGGCTGGAATACCGGCTGACTGGCTCTTGCAATGATTATTGTCGGGTCTTTAAGGTCAAGCAATACCAAGCCTACTCTATACGTGTGATGATTGGAGGAAACGCCATGATACATGAGTATCCAGCCCTTCTTGGTCTTTATTGGAGGCGCTGTTATGCCTACCTTCTCGCTGTCCCACATGCCTTTTCTAGGCAAGATTATGGGAGTTCCGATTGAAAGAGGTCCATTTGGAAAATCCAATGAATCTACATAGTCAGCACAAATGTCGCTATTAATCCTGTGCAAGATCAGATACTTTCCGTTTATCTTCTCAGGAAAAAGACAAGCGTCTTTGTCATCCACTCCGTTCGGAGAGACAATGATGGGCTTTTCCCAGTTCCAATTCTTGTTCTTGAAATCCTTCAAAGTTATGGATGTTATGGCCGCTCTCGGAGGCTTAGTGCCGTCATATGCGGTGTAGCACATGTATATCCTGTCGCCTATCTTCGTAAGTCTTGGGTCTTCGCATCCTGAGTTGCCAGGACGGCTTTTCATCTCAAAGGGTTCCCGAGGAGCATATATCGGCTTGTCCGAACGCTCCAAGATTGAATATCCGTCTTTCGTAGCCGCATACCCTATCTGCGATGTGTCATCATCGGACATTGTTCTGTACAGAATATGAGTAGTGTCACCTATGCGGATGGATGCCGGATTGAACACTCCCTTTTTCTCCCACAACATGCCTTCTCGGGAAAGAAGGATGGGATTATTCTCATATCTTGTGAAATATGTGCTTATGGCATCAGGCTTCATACTGGACAATAGGTCGTTCAAGTCCACGTATGACTTGCAGCACACTGTATCGGCTGCGCCGTAGTAGATCTCAAGGTTCTTTCCGACAATGATCGCTCCCGAAGGGAATATGACATCGGGGATCTGCCCGAACTTCTCGTAAATCTCCGATGGTGCGAACATCGGACCTTTGGTCTTCCCTATTATCTTCTTCGGATCATTTATATCCAAAAGCAAAGCCTCTATGCCGAAGACCTTAACAAAATGACTGTCATTCTGGAAGTAGTTCTCGATGTGCCCGTATATCAAAAGCCAGCCGTCCTTTGTCCTGACAGGCGGCGCTCCGACCTCCACTTGGTCGAAGTTCGATCTCCTGGGATCCATCATATGGGTATTCACCTCGGAATACCATTTTCTCCAATACATCTCGTCATATATCTGATCAAGACTGTCAAACTCGGCAATGCATATCTTTGCCGGAGTCGGAGGCATGTCGGTATCAACAGAAAGAATCGCCACATACTTTCCATTTACCTTCTCAGGGAAAAGGGCCATAGCCTTTGAATTGAACGGTGTCACCAATTGCTTCCTTTCTATCTTCTTGAAATCCTTTGTCGTGGCCACTGCGACTTTTATGCAGCTTGCCGAATATGGGTAGTTAGAAAGAGCTGTGTAGAAGATGTAATATGTATCGCCTATCTTCGTCATTCTGGGATCCTCGCATCCGTATTTCTCCCATTCATATTCCGGGAAGATGAGCTGTCTTCTGTCATGGAAATCCACGCCATTCTTGCTTTGTGTGTAGCCGATGGATGAGACGTTCACATTGGTGCCATAGTATGACTCTATGGAGGACATGGCCCTGTATACATGGTGAGTGACGTTTCCGACTTTGACCGGACACCAATTAAAAACGGCCTTTGCCTCCCAAGGGTCGTTCGTGTTAGGGCTCAACAATGGATTGTGTGGCGATCTCTTTACTGTGAACATTATGAGATGATGACTTTGTTTATAAATGGCGTTATCCTCTTGTCCTTCTTCAGGCTGTACAGGAGGTCTTTCATGGGGACTGTCGCGACGCAGACATATTTGTCTCCGCCCCCGTAGTATATGAAAAGGGTGTTGTTCTTCACAACTGCTCCGCCTGCATATACAATACCAGGTTTCCAGTCATTTTCATACCACATGTCGGGGACAAGTATCGGCAGAGAGGAACGGGCAATGACCTTGGTAGGATCGTCAAGATCAAGAAGCATGGCCCCCACTTTGTATCTGTGGCCTTCAAGAGCATCGTGAGCATGATATAGCACAAGCCAGCCGTCATCCGTCTTTATAGGGGTCGGTCCGACGCTTCTCATATGGACATGCCATGCTATCGGCTTGTTCGGAGCCTGCTGGGGATCAGGGCTTTTGAAATTCATCTTCTTCGGATCTATCATCTCTATGTTATCCAAATACTCTATCAAAATATGATCGGAATCCTTTCCGTACAGATTATGAAGAAGCGCATATTTGCCGTGTATCTTCTCGGGGAAGAATATCCAGTTCTTCGCCCTTCCCCTCGGTGATATGAGCTGCGGAATGCTCCAGTTCCATCTCTTCTTTATGACATCGCTCTCTTTTATGGAAACCAGGCCAACCCTGATGTCATCCCATGTATCAAAAGCATTGAACGTCATGTAGATCCTTTTCCCTATCTTCACCACTCTCGGGTCCTCGGTCCCTCCCCAGCTTCCTCCTGAAGGGTACAAGGTCGGATCATATCTTTTATCTCCCGCTTTCATGCCGAAGTGAGATTGTTTCAAGTAGAAGACCGGCTCCGATGACACTTCATCCACATGAAGCCCATCGCTTGCCACGGCATGCCCTATCCTTGAGATGCCGTCCGATCCTATGGCTCGGAAGAATATATGCGTCTTGCCTTCTATTTCCACTGCGGCCGGATTGAACGTCCCTATGGACCTCCACCAGCTATTCGTCTTCGGATGTATTATGGGATTCTTGGGATTCCTTTTGGTCTTGTCGAACGGCTTTACGGTGAACAATTTCGTGAAAGGTATGATGACAGAGGAACCAAAAGTCTCCCTCTTCGGAGAATACCAGTATATGTAGACAAGATCCTCGGTGAACAAAGCACCTTTGCATTCAAGGCCTTTTTCGTATAGCACATCCTGCTCAAAAAGAGGCTGATCGGAACGCCATATTATCTTCTCCGGGTCTTTTGACGAGAACATCGCCGCTCCAACCTGCAATTTGATGTTCTCTCCGTCTTTGAAAGAAGCGTCGTAGAAAACGACTATGCCTTTTTCTGTATGCTTCGAAGCTATGAACTTTATATGTTCGTGATCGAAGAATCCCGGCCTTGGCCTCAAAACAGGCTCTTCGGACCTCGTCCATCTCCTGAGGTCTTTGGTGTACGCCACTCTTATGGAAGATTCTCCAAAGTAGAGGACGTGCTTCTTGTTGTGTGAATAACCGGGGACTATCCCTCCCTTCTCATGCATGGTCAAAGTGTCTCCAAGGACGATCCAATTGCTCACTCCCTTCTTCAAGGCCCAAGCAAATCTTTTGCCGCCACTATATGTAAAAGTTATGATCTCCTTCTTTTCGACATTTGAGGATACGATGTTCTCGATCGATGCAGTATCAAACAGTTTTTTCGAGCCTGTCTTTATAAAAACCCTCTTCTTCGTCTTTGAGAAGTCAAACAGCGATCTTTTCTTGTTCGAGATTAGGAAGATCTTCTCAGGATCATTATCCGTCCTGCAAAAAATAGACGGAGTTTTAAGGTCTTGCAAAAAACCTATGGGGTGAACTATTTCTTTTTTATTCTTAGGTTTTTTCAACATATTCGGTAAAAATAGAATAGAAAAACTGGACGGTAAGGAACTCCGGTACAGGCGCATTATATAACAATAAAAAATATGTAGCAACAATATGGTGCATAACTGGTTTTTTTCGGCATAATCCTATATAATCAAGACATGACACATGATTATAAAGCGAAAAAAGCCGTCATATTCGACCTCGACGGCACTCTTGCCGAGAGCAAACAAAGCTTGGATGAGGAGATGTCCCTGCTCATATGCTCCCTGCTCAAAGACCGAAAGGTGGCTGTCATCTCGGGAGGCGGAATGCCGCAGCTAGAAAAGCAGGTCATAGGGAATATTCACTGCGATCCGGAAAGAATGAGGAATCTCTTCATGTTCCCCACCAAAGGCGCGGCAATGTATGAATTTGACGGAAAAGAATGGAAGAAGATATATGAAGAAGCATTAACTGATGAAGAAAAAGGAAGAATAATTGAAGCCGAAAAGAAAGTTGTACAGGAGGTTGATTTCTTGCCAAGCAAGCATTTCGGAGAGCTTCTCGAGGACAGGAACACAGAGTTCACCTTTTCCGCATTCGGACAGGAAGCTCCTATAGAGGTCAAAAAGCATTGGGACGACGATCTTTCCAAAAGAAGGATATTGAAGGACAGGTTCAAAAGATATCTCCAGGGTTTTGAGGTAGAGATCGGAGGAAGCACGTCCATTGATATAACAAAGGCTGGGATGGACAAAGGTTTCGCCATAGAGCAATTCTGCAAATACAAGAATATCAAAATAAGCGAAGTTCTCTTCGTCGGCGATGCCCTCTTCGTCGGCGGGAACGACTACCCTGCCAAAAGGACCGGCGTGGACACTGTTCCTGTAAAGGACTATAATGAGACCAAAGAAGTCATAAAAAAAATGATATGAGACCTATATACGACAAAAGGCCCTGGGGCGAAGAGGAGATATTCACAACGAATGAGAAGACCACTGTGAAGATCCTTACAATAAACCCCGGACAAAGGTGCAGTCTTCAGTATCACAATGACAGAAAGGAGTTCTGGAAGGTCATTGAAGGTAGTCTTATGCTTGAGATAGATGAAAAGAAAATAGAAGCAAAGCTCGGAGATGAGTTTGAGATAGGGCCTAAAATGAAGCACAGGATGACCGGAACTGATAAGCCGGCCAAAGTCCTTGAGATTTCGTTCGGGAACTTTGATGAGAACGACATCGTCAGGCTTGAGGATGATTATGGCAGAAAATAGACAAAAACATGGGATTATTCTTCAATGACACAAAACCCAGAGTTACGAAGGAAGAGTTCAAAAAGGTGAGATCCATCTTGTACACTCTTGGCTTT
>JBAYMB010000026.1:0-6814 GCA_041663745.1 Minisyncoccota bacterium | reverse complement strand
CGGCTTGTTATATGCGTAGTATGAGAACTTGTCTTTGACCTTTTCCTTCAGTTCCACTCTGTCTTCCGGACTGACCTTGTCTCCCAAAATCGCTTTTCTTCCATTGATAAAGACCTTGCCGGCTTCTATCTTCTTGTCGGCATTTCTTCTTGCTATATTGTATCTATTGGCCAGGAATTTGTTTATTCTTATCTTTTCTTCGGTCATATGTTGGAATATAGCACCTTTGGGCCACAATGACCACTTATTGAGAAAAGCGAGACGAATTGGTATAATACATCGGCTTATTCATTAACTTAATCAACATGGAACCTCAAAAACAAAAGACATCGTTCGTTCTCGGGGGAAGCTTGATCATCAGCGCAATGATATTCTCCTTTGCTTTCTATGCCTCCAGAAATTCAACCGACTCTCTTTCTGTGACAGGCTCTGCCAACAAGGAGGTCGTCTCGGACAATGCAAAGTTCTCGGCTGAGTTTTCGAGGATAGTGAAGATAAGCGCCTTGAAGGCGGGATATGACCAGATAGCCAAGGATCTCGTCATTGTGAAAGATTTTCTCAAGGAACAGGGCGTAGATGACAAGGATGTGACCATATCCACTGTTTCCATGAATGAGAACTACAACTATAATCAGAACTACCAGACCGAGAAGGAATATACCTTGAGACAGCAGGTGGAAGTATCTTCTTCCGATATAGACAAAATGACATTATTGTCCCAGCTTTCAAAATCTGTCGTGGACAAGGGAGTGATATTCGGCATCAATCCGGTCCAGTACTACTACACAAAACTTCCTGAATTAAGAGTTTCGCTTCTCTCGGATGCTATAAAGGATGCTCAGGCCAGAGCCCAAAAGATGGCAGAGAGCACAGGGAAGAAGGTTGGCAGCTTGAAGTCTGCTGCAAGCGGGGTGGTGCAGGTATTGTCTTCCAATTCCTTGGAGATATCCGACTATGGCACATATGATACTTCGAAGATAAACAAGAATGTCATGGTTACGGTGAGGGCGGCGTTTGATATAAAATAAACAAAAAGACGGGCTTTAAGCCCGTCTTTTTCTATTCCTTCTTCACCGGAGCCTTTCTTATTATCTCCATAGCCTCATCTTCTGAATCAACTATCCTGTATATTTCCATATCTTCTTTGCCTATGGTGTGATTGTCGTTGAAGAGGACTTTCTCTATGAGCTCCAAGAGGGGAGTCCAGAATTTCTTTCCCACGAGTATGACAGGAGCTTTTGCAACCTTTCTGGTTTGAATTGATGTCAGGACATCAAAGAGCTCGTCAAACGTTCCGAAGCCTCCGGGGTAGAAGACATAGCATTCAGCTGAGAAGAAGAGAAGGGTCTTTCTTGTCATGAAGTATTCAAAGCTCACTGAGTCTGTGACATATCTGTTGGTGAACTGCTCCTTTGGGAGCTTTATGGTGAATCCTATGGATATCCCTCCAGCCTCATATGCCCCTCTGTTGGCCGCCTCCATTATGCCAGGACCTCCTCCAGTGACAACGGCATATTTCAATTCTCTGGCGATCCTGTTCGCCAAGGACCTTGCTTCTTGGTAGTAGCGGTTCTTTTCGGTGAATCTGGTGGAGCCGAACACGCTGACAGACCTCGGGTGCTTTTTAATTATATTGTATCCCTCATTGAACTCCTTCTTGGTCACTTTCTCCCTTTCCTCCATCATATCCTTCAATTTTTCATCGGAAAAGAATGTCTTGGAGATCTGCTCCTCGTATCCGAGGTCCTTCTTGCTCTCTTCGGATTTCTCCTTGAACTTGTCGGTGAATCTGGCCCTTGAAAATATCCTTTTTAACATCATAGTGGGGCCATTGTACCATTTCAAGGCCGCTTTGGGAACATCTTTTTGTGGAAAAAGCATTTGTCATCCTTTCCTGCTTTTGGTATAATCAGGAGGATTATAAGACAAAAGATAACAATATATATGAACAAAAAAACAGCGATAGCGGTAGTCATTGCGGTCATACTCGTTCTCTTGCTTCTAGGCAGGGGAGAGATAGCCAAATTATTCACGAATAACGTTGAATCAAATACGATGCAAACAGCCACACAAGTAGAGACTCAGGACAGCACAGTCGGTACGGGCAATACGGCAACTGTCGGAAAGGAGGTCACCGTCCACTACACAGGCATTTTCACTGACGGGACCAAGTTCGACAGCTCTCTCGACAGAGGAGTCCCATTCACATTCAAGCTTGGCGTGGGACAGGTCATCAAAGGATGGGATATAGGCGTGGAGGGAATGAAGGTGGGAGGAAAGAGGATCATTGTCATCCCTGCGGAATTCGGATATGGCGCTCAGGATATAAAGGACGGTTCTGGGAATGTCGTGATACCTGCAAACTCAACATTGATCTTCGAAGTGGAATTATTGGGAGTAAAATAATACTATGAATGAAAACGGTGAAAGTCCCTTTGAGCTGTCAAAGAATGGTGCGCTCGTGAACAGGGAAGCCTTGAGAGAGATAGCGAAAAAGTGGGATACTCTCACGGAAGGAAAGAAGAGGAAGATGATCGATATGTTGCCGGAACTTCCTGCTCTAATCTTGGAGATGAAAAAGGAAGAATAAGACCGCCGAATGGCGGTTTTGTTTTTGTGTGGTATATTGTCTTGAATGAAATTCAAGATAGAAAAGAAGCTTGAAGGGAAGCTTGGCAGGGCAGGCACTTTGGAAACTCCGCATGGGGTCATAGAGACGCCGGCATTTGTGGTGGTCGGGACCAAAGCCACGGTCAAATCTGTCAGTCCCGATCAGGTGAAGGATGCCGGAGCTCAAGCGGTCCTTGCCAATACATATCACCTGTACCTTCAGCCTGGTGATGAGACAGTGAAGAAGATGGGAGGGCTCAACAAGATGATGAATTGGGAGGGGCCGAGCATGACGGATTCCGGAGGCTTCCAGGTATTTTCTCTCGGTGCCGCATATGGGAAGGGGATATCAAAGATCCTGCAGATCACCGATCCGTCCCTTCTGATTCCTGAAAGATTTGATGATTCTGCCGCTCCGAGGCTTGCGAAAGTAGGGCAGGATGGAGTTTCCTTCACATCCCATCTTGATGGTTCGGTCCATTACATCACTCCCGAGAAGTCCATTCAAATACAGCACAATCTCGGTGCAGATATGATATTTGCCTTTGATGAATGCACCTCGCCTACGGAAGATTTCAAATATCAGGAGGAAGCACTTCTAAGGACCCATGAGTGGGCCAAGAGGTCTTTGAGAGAGCACAACAAATTGAACAAAGAGGACAAAGTTTCTTTGTTTGGCATAGTGCAGGGAGGAAGGGAAGAGGAATTGAGAAAGAGATCGGCAAAGGTCCTTTCCGAGATGGAAGTTGACGGGAAGAAGTTTGATGGTTTTGGTATTGGGGGATCTTTTGCCAAAGAGGACATGTCCACTGCCGTGAAATGGGTCAATGAGATATTGCCTGAAGAGAAGCCAAGGCATCTTCTCGGTATCGGGGAGCCGGAAGATCTCTTCATGGGTATTGAGAACGGGGTGGACCTCTTTGATTGCGTCCTCCCTACGCGCCTTGGAAGGAACGGGACTTTGTATACCAAGACAGGGAAGATACATATAGAGAACAAGGAGTTTAGGGAAGACTTTGGTCCAGTGGACAAAGATTGCGAATGTTACACTTGCAAGCATTACTCAAGAGCCTATATTGCCCATCTTTTCCATGGGAAGGAGATGCTTGCCGGCACGCTCTCCTCCATACACAACATCTATTTCATCGTCAATCTGGTGAAGAAGATCAGAGAGTCCATATTGGAGG
Source organism: Minisyncoccota bacterium (assembly GCA_041663745.1). Taxonomy (GTDB): domain Bacteria; phylum Patescibacteriota; class Minisyncoccia; order Phycocordibacterales; family GWA1-40-21; genus Bog-1340. Next base: position 3,017 of record JBAYMB010000026.1, on the reverse strand, counting down.
GGGATTTTGAGGAGTACAAGAGGGAGTTTTTGGGGAGATATGAGAAATAAAAAACCGCGACACTGAGTCGCGGTTTGGCAGTTTGAATCATCTTGTCACGGAGCTTGGAGCGATAGGTCTTGTTTTTAAGCGAGCTAGCGCTTTGAACCTCTTTTCCTTCTTATCGCTTTCAGCCATCATCCTTTGAATAATCATGGCGTTTTTCATGATGTTTTCATTATCCAAGCGATTAGGCGTCTTCGAGACTGGCGGTTTCACTTTTCCTTCCGGATTCTTATAAAGATCGGTAAAGAACTTCCTCAATTCCTTTTTTTCCTTAGGATCTGTTCCTTCTGAAGAATTCACAAAAGCCTCGATCACATCTTTGGCCAATTTCGTCAGGTGCGGCATTGAAGTCCTCCTTGGACCCGCTTTCTATGTTAGATATTACATAATTGGAAAGATGAAGTCAAACAATAAAAAACCGCGATTGTAAATCGCGGTTTGCTGATTCATACATTTACGAGACTTGAGCTCCGTGGCCTGGCCTTTGAACCGTAGACGAAACGGGGACGTTCCTTCTTTTTCTTTGTGAATTCCCTGAAGGATCCCTCGATATTTTGGACCTCTTGTTTTGAATATGGTTTGCCCGCCTTCTTCATCTTGCGGACGACCCTTTTTGTCCAACTGCTCAACTTGAGCTTTGACATGAGAACCCCCTTAGTGTTGAACTTCTATTTCAAGACTACATAATCTGATACATTAAGTCAAGAATTAAAAAAGCCGACCGTGGGAAAAAAATAGATTCCCCATGGCCGGCATTTTGTTGCTAGAGATATTTCAAGCGAAACAGGTCCTCCCTTGAGCGACCCTTTTGACGTCCGATCGAAATCCCTTCTCTTTCCTCAGGTCCTTGAAGAATGCGACGGTACCGAGGGTTTCCTTTCCTGCCTCAGAACCTTTCCGAGGAAAATTGGCCAGGAATTGATCGACTTCTGCCGTTATGGCATCATCTGCCGGCGACAGTTTTAGTTTTTTTGACCCTTTGAGCATAGACCCATCCTCCGTCTCAGTATTGGCGCCTGATTTTCAGGCGTTTGTTAAGTGTGTTGAAGGTTTTCTACGCTAAAACGCAAAGAACTACTCCTTGTACCTCCTTGTCTCAAGGATGGCAAGACTCATTTTTCCTCACGGAAGACTACTACTCTTCTCTGGTTATGTCAAGAATATAAAACCGCAGTGTTTTTAGCACTGCGGTTGTCGGATCCTACACAAGCTCCACTTTCTTGGCATCATCGTAGTTCGGTTCGTTCACTTTTGTCTCTCGAGCTTTCCTTTTGTGCACGGTCTTCTTGCAGAAGACGAGAGGGTTTTTTCTCTTTTTCCGCTTCGCTTTCTTCTGATGGCCGATCTTGGCATTTGAGACGGAATGCGCTCCATCAAGAATTACGCTTGCCCTCAGGCGCAACAAGGACTCCTCGGATACCTCGCCATCCTTCTTGAAGGGACTCACTTCTTCCGGTCCGCCTTTTAGAAACGGATTCGGTGGATAACCGACAATGCTTTTTTTCTCCATCACTTCCTCCTGGTATTTCACCACTCCAGATCTTTGGACCATTTATTCTGTTTTCTGAATGGCGGATCAACGAGTTTACGTCTTCTTCTTTTCTTTTTTCTGCCCGATGCCATTGGAGCCAAATGCTCCTTTGCTGTTTCAAAGATCGTAGGTTTCCTTGATAGGACCTTGAACCCGCTTGAAGTCCTTCTTGAACGAGCCCTGCTTTCTCCAAGCTTTGTATTCACCGGCATGGCTTCCTCCTTGATCCAAAGATCAAACTTGCGTTTCTGGGTTCATAATAGCATAATAGTTTTTGACATCAATATATGCAAAAGTTCAAGATCAAAGCGGAATATAGGCCGGCAGGAGACCAGCCCAAGGCCATAGAGGAACTGGTGAAGGGAATAAACAAAGGTCTGAGGAAACAGACCCTTTTTGGCGTTACAGGCTCCGGAAAGACCTTCACGGCGGCCAATGTCATTGAGCAGGTCCAGAAGCCAACTTTGGTCATTGCTCACAACAAGACTCTTGCTGCTCAGCTTGCCCAGGAGTACAAAGAGTTCTTTCCGGGGAATGCGGTTCACTATTTCGTCTCATACTATGACTACTACCAGCCCGAGGCATATATGCCTGTGACGGATACATACATTGAGAAGGAAGCGATGATTAATGAGGAGATAGAGAGGCTTCGCCATGCTTCCACTCAAGCACTTCTGACAAGAAATGATGTGATCATCGTTGCATCAGTTTCTTGCATATATGGTTTGGGAAGCCCAGAGGAATATGAGAAGGTGAACATAAAGTTGAATATTGGGGACAAGTCTTCACGGCAGGATATCATCAAGAAATTGATCAATGTCCATTTTGAGAGGACGAATTCGGATATAAAGACGGGAACGTTCAGAGCCATAGGGAATGCAATTGAAGTGATGCCTGTAAATGAGAAGATACTCATCAGGATAGACATAGAGGATGATAAAGTGAAGAATATCTCAAGGATAGATTCTGTATCAAGGAAGCTTTTGGAGGAGAAGATCAAATCTGTATATATTTTCCCTGCAAAGCATTTCATTACAGACGAAGACCAGCAGAAGAGGGCCATAGAGAGCATAAAGCTTGAGCTTGATGAAAGACTTTTGGAATTGAAGAAGGTGGGGAAGAACCTTGAAGCTGAAAGATTGAAGAGAAGGACCATGTATGACCTTTCCCTCATCAGAGAAGTGGGATATTGCAATGGTATAGAGAACTACTCCAGGCATTTCTCTGGAAAAGCGCATGGAGAAGCTCCCGATACCTTGCTTTCATATTTCCCCAAGGATTTCCTCACGATCATAGACGAATCGCATGTCACAGTACCTCAGATACGAGGTATGTATGCCGGTGATGCTTCAAGGAAAAGCACTCTCATTGAATATGGCTTCAGGCTTCCTAGTGCCAAGGACAACAGGCCTTTGAAGTTTGATGAGTTTGAGAAGAAAGT
>JBAYMB010000025.1:0-6915 GCA_041663745.1 Minisyncoccota bacterium | reverse complement strand
GCATAGCAAAGAGAGGGCATTCACACTCATAGAGCTTCTAGTGGTCATAGCTATCGTAGGCATACTTTCTTCCGTCATATATACGAATATCACTGGTTTGAGAGACAGGGCCAAAGTGACTGCTGGGATCAGATTTGATTCTTCAACACTTCATTCTATAGGAGATATGTTGGTGGGAGAGTGGACGTTTGATTCTCCCAACTTGCCTCTCATAGACACTTCGGGTTTTGGAAATGTTGGAACTTGCACATCTTGTCCTACATATTCCACCACTTCGGGATATAACAATAAAGGAGCGTATAGTTTTGATGGAAGCTATAAGTATATTACGTTACCAAATGATATAGGTTTGGGAACACAAGAACTAACAGTTTCTATTTGGGTAAAATTAAATTCTTATTCTGGAGCTTCTAATCGCAGACCATTTATTTCTGATTGGAATACTTATGTACCGGGTTCACAAAAAGGTTTTTCGTTGAGCTCATTTTTTACACGCACTTATCCAGCATTTCAAATATGTGATGGAACCGATACTCATAGTGTAAATTCAAGACAGGACATGTCTTTGAATACATGGTATAATGTTGTTGGTGTTTTTTCTGCAAATTCTGTTTTAAAAATTTATCTTAATGGCACGCAGACCGGTTCAGCCACTCCACCATCTCAATATGTAAAAGAAAGTTCCACTCCTATATACATAGGCAGACAAGACGTAAATGGTGGTACTATGGATGGTATAATTGATGATGTCCGCATCTACTCCTCAGCTCTCTCCAGTTCAGATATCCAAAAACTATATGCGGAAGGAGCTCCGCTCCACAAACTATCAGAGAATTAGATCGATTTCATCAAATTTTCACGGGTCATGTTGCAACAAGACAATGAAAGTAATATAATTGCGCCATGACATACGACATATACACAGCGCTTGGAGCAGCTGTCATAATCCTGCTCCTCCTGATCTGGATCATAAGACTTGAGATAAAACTGAGGAAGCTCCTTGGAGCAAGGAATGGCACTTTGGACGACGCTTTTGACACCATAAGGAAGGATGTTGACTATCTGAAGAAATATTCCGATGGAGCGACAGATAAATTCAATACAATAGACAAGAAACTGAGGAAGACCGTATCCGGCAATGAGACTGTCAGGTTCAATCCCTTCAAAGGAGACGGCTCCGGTAGCAATCAGAGCTTTGCCACAGCCCTCCTTGATAGCGAAGGAGACGGCGTGATCATTTCCAGCCTGTATTCAAGGGACCATGTGAGCATCTTCTCAAAACCGGTCAAGAACATGGCTTCCGAGTATGAACTGAGCAAAGAGGAGAAGGAAGCCTTGCAAAAGGCCAAAGAAAGCATAATATAGAGAAATCAAACAAATCAATGAAATTCCCGATTGTTTTTGCGTTGCCCAAACATCACCATGGAAAAAAATGCTCAAAACAGCATAGTGAAGCGTTCTCCCATTGTCTCTATAATGGGGCATATTGATCATGGCAAATCAACTCTCCTGGACTACATAAGAAAGACGAATATCGTGGACACTGAAGCTGGCGGAATAACCCAGAGGATATCCGCATATGAGGTAGTTCACAAAACTCCCGAAGGAAAGGAGGAAAAGATAACATTCCTTGATACGCCAGGACATGAAGCCTTTGGAGCGATGAGAGTATCCGGGACAAGCGTCGCCGATATCGCCATACTTGTGGTCTCTGCCGAAGACGGGGTGAAAAAGCAGACACTTGAGGCTTTCAAGGTCATCACCGACGCCGACATACCATATATAGTGGCCATAACTAAAATAGACAAGCCGAATGCGAATATAGACAAGGTGAAGAATAGCCTGGTTGAGAACGAGATATATATTGAAGGATATGGCGGAACTGTACCGTGCGTTCCAATATCCTCAAAGACCGGACAAGGCGTCCCAGAGCTGATGGACATGATTCTTCTCCTTGCAGAGATGGAAGAGTTGAAATTGGACGCAAATGCTCCAGCAGAAGGAGTGGTCATAGAGACGCACATGGATAAGCAGAAGGGTATCACATCACTCCTAGTCTTAAAGAACGGTTCCCTCAAAAGCGGCATGTATGTCGTCTCGGGTGGAAGCATCGCCTCTACGAGAATGATAGAGAACTTCCTAGGGAAGAAGATAACGAAAGCGACAGCTTCCTCCCCGATCAGGATCATAGGGTTTGACGTGATGCCCTCAGCCGGAGTCCCGTTCAAGAGCTTCTCCGACAAAGATGAGGCTTTGGAATATCTTGCAAAGGAAAAGGAGAATATGAAGGAAGTTCCTGAAAAAGTCGAGGTGATGGAGAATCCTGACGGGGTGACAGTGCGCATAATGATAAAAGCGGAGGTGGCAGGGGCCATACAAGCCATAGAGCATGAGATAAATAAAATAAAGAGCGATAAGGTCAGGATAAAGATAATCGGGTCAGGTATAGGAAATATCACGGAAAACGATGTAAAGCTTGCAATGGGAAAGAATCATGCCATCATTCTCGGTTTTGACGTAGGCACGGATGCATCAGCCAAAGACCTGGCCGAGAGATCAAAGATAGAGATAAGGACATTTGACATCATATACAAGATAACGGAATGGCTTGAGGAGGAAGTTGTAAAAAGGACTCCCAAAGTGATGGTTGCTGAGATAATAGCGGAGGCAAAAGTACTGAAAGTCTTCAGTACCGTGAAGGACAAGCACATCATAGGAGGGAGAGTCGAGAAAGGAGTGATAAAGCTCGGACAAGAGGTGAAAATATCAAGAAAAGGCGTTGATATCGGGTTCGGGAAGATAAAGGACCTGCAAAAGGCGAAGGAGAAAGCAGAGGAGATCAGGGAAGGAGTGGAGTTCGGCTGCCAGTTCAAGTCCGACGTCATCCCCGCCCCAGGAGACAAATTAGAGGTATTTGAGATGATAGAAAAATAACATGCCCTCAAACAGAAGCGAAAAACTGATGAAGATAATCAAAAGCGCGGCTGCAGAGTTCCTTGAGAAGGAATCGAGCGGAGCTTCGCTCATAACCGTCACTGACGTGAAACTTTCAAATGACGAAAAATATGCTACTATTCTTTTTACAGTTTTGCCCGAAGAGAAGGAGGCTAGCGCCCTTGAATTCGCAAAACGAATGAGGTCAGAGTTCAGACAGTATGTGAAATCAAACACAAAAATAGGCAAGATACCGATGTTCGATTTCGGCATAGATTTGGGTGAGAAGCACAGACAGAAGATAGATCTGATACCTCTAAATTGAGAAAGGCCCAGTTGCTAAGTGGTAAAGCGTTCCTCTGCAAAAGGAATATGCGGGAGTTCGATTCTCCCCTGGGCCTCAGGAAATGTCATGAACTGATGTTTCAAATGCCCGGGTGGCGGAACTGGTATACGCGCAACACTTAAAATGTTGTCTGCTAACGCGGATGTGGGTTCGACCCCCACCCCGGGCACAAAAAGGTTATGATATAATGCACATACCATCGCCGTAAGGCGTCAACAGACCTCGCAAGAGATTTGTAAAATTATAGACTAAATGTATTTTAAAAAGTTTGTATCAATTCTTTAAATTGTGCGCCCAGTTGGAATCGAACCAACGACCTTTTGCTTAAGAGGCAATTGCTCTACCGACTGAGCTATGGGCGCATCATATTTATACTCTCTTGTACTGAGTTTTTAACTTATACCATTTTTTTTCTATATTTTCAACGTCATTTCGCGTATTTTTCAATACCGAGTTTATCCATCCAAATGTCCTGTGCCTGAAATCAGTTCCCTTCTCCACCCTGACTTTTATAGTCCCATAGTAGAGGGTGTTCTTTTTGTAATTCTTATTCACTGGTTTTATGAAGCTTTTTCCAAATTTTCTCAAAGGTATCCCTGTAACATCAGACCAAAATTTCTTCATTTTCATTTCATTTTGATCATTATAGATATTAAGATGGGCTTTCAAGGAATTCGGGGAAATATCAAACATCTTGCAAAACCACTGGCACATGAAGCGTATCAAAAGTGGATCGGAGTTAGTGATGGTGAAATCTTTCACTTTATTTCCTTCCGCCCAATACAAGGCTGCCCCAAATAGCTTATATGCTTCATCAGAAAGTGGAGATTTGATCTCCTTTTCCGCCTTGTTATTAATTATTTGGATTTCTTCCTGTCTTCTGTTATGACTGCTTTTTGAACCCTGTGAAAGAATCGCTATTTGTTTCGTATATAGTCTCTTTCGGTCTCTTGAACTAAGAATAATATCCTTGCACCAGTCTTTGGCTGTGCTTTTTGCGATTTTCATTTCTTTTGCAATTTCAGAATAACTTGAACCTTTCTTTCTTAAAGTTCTTGATTGTTGCCTTTCTTTTTCAGATCTGCGTATCATTGTACCTCCAATTGTATCCTATATAGGAACAACTTTCAATATAAAAATTAGAAACTACTCCACCGTCACCGACTTCGCTAGATTTCTCGGCCTATCCACATTATGTCCTTTTTCCACAGCAAAATAATAGGCAAAGAGTTGAAGCGGAACAATAGATAATATAGGTGAAAGCATATCTATCGTCTTTGGTATGGATATCGTATTATTTACTATCTTGCTCACATTCTTATCTCCACTATTTACAATGGCAAGTATATCGCCCTTTCTAGCTTTTATTTCTTGTATATTTGATACCATCTTTTCATAGACACTGTCATTTAAACATATTGCAACTGTTGGAAAGTCTTCCGTGATCATGGCAAGCGGACCATGCTTCATCTCCCCTGCTCCACAACCTTCTGCATGGACATAGGAAACCTCCTTAAGTTTCAATGCTCCTTCATATGCGACAGGATTATTGTATTTTCTGCCAATAAATAGGAAATCTTCGTATTTCTTATATTTTTTAGCTAATGATCTTATCGTGTCTTTCATTTTTAATATCTCTTCAATTTTCTCAGGTATGAGCTCGAGTTCCAGAAGAATACCTTTTCCAGTTGATACGGACATTTTTCTCTGTCTGCCAAGAAAGACAGTGAGCATGACAAGCGAGGTGAGCTGGGAGACGAAAGCTTTTGTGGAGGCAACCCCAATCTCTGGCCCGGCATGATTATAAATCCCGGCATCAGTCTCTCGTGCAATAGTAGAGCCGACAGTATTCACTATGCCCATAGTAAGCGCCCCCTTTCTCTTGGCCTCTCGTATTGCCTCCAAAGTGTCAGCTGTTTCCCCTGACTGTGATATGGCAAGCAAAAGAGTTTCTTCGTCTATTATCGGATTGCGATATCTGAATTCTGAACCGACTTCCACCTCAACAGGTATTCCGGCATATTCCTCTATCATATATTCTCCTGCTAGACCGGCATAATATGCGGTGCCACAGCCGACGATTATTATCCTTTTTATATTTTTCAGCTTATCTGAGATCGATTCAAGTCCGCCAAGCTTTACTAGACCTTTGTTTGATATAAGTCTACCTCTTATGGTATTCCTTACGGTTTCCGATTCCTCCATTATCTCCTTAAGCATAAAATGCTTAAAACCGCCTTTTTTAATATCATCTGCATGCCATTCTATGGTCTCTGGAACTCTATTTATCTTGATATTGTTCAAGGAAGAAATTTTATGGCTGTTTGCGGTCAATACGGCAATATCCCCATCATGAAGATAGATGACTTGTTTCGTATGCCTTAAGATCGGCGAAGCATCTGAGGCCACAAATCTTTCGTTTTCCCCGATACCTATGACAACAGGAGCACCCATTCTTGCGGCAATTATCTTGTTCGATTCAAACTTTGAGGCAAAAACGATGCCATATGTTCCCTGTACCTGTTTTAATGTGGCTATGGCAGATTTTTCAAAATCCTTGTTTTTCTTGAAATTTTCCTCCATTAAATGTGCCAGTACCTCTGTATCCGTATCAGAAACAAAACGGTGACCTTTTGATATCAATTGCTTTTTCAATTCTTGATAATTCTCAATGATACCGTTGTGAACCACCCAAAAATTGCCCTCGCAGTCTGAATGTGGATGAGCATTCTTTTCTGTCGGCTCGCCATGTGTTGCCCATCGCAAATGCGCGATACCGCTTTTACCGGCGCGTTTTGATGTGATCTTCGCTCGAAGGTTATTCACCGCCCCAACTGATTTAACACTTCCGCTTTCAGGCAAATAAATACCTGCAGAGTCATATCCTCTATATTCAAGGGAAGTCAGGCCATCGATAAGGATGGATAATGCCTCTTTTTCACCTACGTAAGAAAAAATTCCACACATGATGATAGTATATCAAACTTTGATTAAAAAGTTGAATTTTTCCTCAAAAGAAAGTATGATGTGGCTTCGGAGTTTATTGGGCGAGTGGTGAAATAGTAGACACGCCGGTTTTAGGAACCGGTGCCGCAAGGCATGGGGGTGCAAGTCCTCTCTCGCCCACAATCAAAAAACCGCCCAGAGGCGGTTGTTTGATTTTAAGATATCTCACACTGCCCTCCGACACATGCGGCTTCCTTCGCGCCGATCGTCTCATCGCTCCTCTCGTAGATGGGAAGCTTGGAGAAATCCACATGACCGAGCATCTTTGAACGTCGATCATATTCTTCCTTCGTTATCTCCTCATACGGAGCAAGCTGATAGACATGATTGTTCCTAGGCAGGAAAGAAAGCCCTCCGACAATATCCCAGTTCTTGTAGACGAAATCGGCTACGGATATCCATTCATCATCTCCGACATATATTGTAGCTGAAGGATTATGCTCCGTGAAATTGACCTTCAATCTCTTCCATTCATTCAAAAGCTCGAGAGCCGTCACATCCTTGTTGACCTTCGCTCCCTCAGGCGCCTTGCATGGGAACTCCAAGACCATCGTAGATGCGTTTGATGTCGAATATCCTACCTCAGGCTTCACAGGCACTCCCTGGTCGGCAATGAGCTTCAAAAGAGG
>JBAYMB010000024.1:0-7344 GCA_041663745.1 Minisyncoccota bacterium | reverse complement strand
CCAAAAGCTCATCAAGCACTTTTCCAGCCGCTCCGCAAAATGGCCTGCCGGTCTTTGCCTCATTCCTCCCCGGAGCTTCCCCTATGAACATGATCTTTGAATCGTGTGAACCCTCCCCAATGACAGGGAAAAACTTGTTCTTCGTTCTGTATGAATATAAAGGGGAATCCTTCAAGGCAAGAACCTCTTCCTTGATCTTCTTCATTTGTTCGGTCTTGGTTGACATAACGGCTATTTTAGCACAAAAATCAACGTATTGACTTTTTCTTGAAAAATTATAGCATCTGACTAGAGGGTTTCCTTTAAAAAAACAATTGGGGGGGTCTACTGTGGAAAGAAAAATTTTGAAGCTGGGACAAGACGTTTTCACCATGCTTGAACTTCTCAAAAAAGCTGCTTCCTTCATCGGAATGGAGCTTGTTGAGAATTCCGAGTATGCCCATTGCAAGCCGTTCAGGACATATGCGCTTGATCAGGCGCTGCTCGGTGTCCTTGAAAAAAGCGGTTTTCTTTGCGGAAACGGGCGAACCGATTCGATCTTCACCATCTCGGACGAAAACCCGCAAGAAAAGGCTCCGGGATGCGCACCAAGCAACTACTGGAACTTCAAAAGGAAAGATGGCGAATTTGACCTTCGGATGTCGCTTTCAGTCGGTTTCGGCATGAGCACAAGAAAACGCGGTATCATTCTTGTGCCTCAGGCGCACGGTACTTTTTTTTCACCAGTCGACCATCTTCCGAACACTCGGATGTTCCGAGCGCTTGTGGAGAGTGATCCAAATGCACCGGACATTGCCAAAAAGGTCGCCGCAAGCGAAGAGACGATCATGATATCGTGGACTGAGCTCGGAATCGGAGGTTTGCGCGAAATCGCAGATCTTTTGGAAGAGTTCGCAAACAGAAAAGATGATGTCACTCGTTTCTTCCGAACCCAGCAGTTGTACGGGCTGATGCCGCTGTTGGATTTTGAGACCCGTGAAAACCTGCTGTTTTTGACGGAACCTGTCCAGCCGATGATCTTTGATTTTTGGGAGAAAGAGTTGGAGAAATATCGGGACAAGTTGAAGGTCTGATGCTAAACAAGCCGAGGAAACCAAAAATTTCCTCGGTTTTTATTTTGGACAATTTTAACTACCTCCTTACATCCAGCCTGCAATGCTCGCAAAGATCATTTATCTCCGTTTGAATTGATCGAATCTTCTTTTCGTCAAAATTGAACTCTTTGAGAAGCGAGACGTTCAAAAGGTCCTTTGAGAGGACAATCCCTTTTGAAAGGAACATCCCTTTCTCCGTCGAATTCAAGGTTGTAAGGGCAGTGAGGGGTATGAGGTCGTATTTCTCTATCATCTCATGCAGGTCGTTCTTGTACGGATAGTTCCAGCCGACAAGCTTGAAGTTCTTCTGGCACTTGGCATATTGGATGGCGGTCGTGCTGAACTTCGTGTTCGTCACCACCCATCCTTCCGTGAGCTGTCTTTGCCCCCCTCCATAACTGTATGTGTTCCCAAAGATGTCATCGTATCTGGCTTTGACATACAGGACTATCTTCAGATCGGACTTCAAATTGAAATCTGTGTGGAATTTCGCCTCAACCATGATGAGCTCCTTGTCCTTCCAAGCCACCACATCTATCTCATGGTCCACACATTTCCCCTTGACCACTTGGTCGGTCTCTGTGGCATATCCTTCCGCCTTGAATATCTCAGCAACGAACTTCTCAAAAGGAAAACCTGTGGGACCGAGCATGGCCACGGCCTTCTTCAAAGAATATCTGATGGCCACAGGCCTGTATTTCTTCCTGAGTATGGAATATGCCTTCTTGTATATCTCTCCCGTGGTGATGCCATCAAAGGCGTACTTTTCCACCTCAAGCAAGACTTCTCGTATGAGATCGTCCCGCGTGCCTATCTTTTTGAGAGACGTTTCAAGCTTTTTGACATTGAAGAGCTCCCTCTCGCCGTTCGCTTTTATGACGTAAAATTCTTTCATGGTCATATTCTATCACATAATTATCCCTCCGCCCAAACATATCTCCCCATCATATATTACGGCAGATTGTCCTGGCGTGATGGCGTTTTGCGGATTCGTGAAATGAAGCTCAAAGCCCTTCTTTATCACGCATTCCTCAAGCGGCTGCCTGTATCGTATCCTTGCTGAGTATTTCTTTGACAGTTCTGGAGCTTCTCCCAAAGTCCAGTTCAAGTCTGATATCTTAATTATCTTTGTATCTCTCTTTTTCAATTCATCCTGAGATACTGTGATCGTATTTTTATTGACATCCTTTGAGATTATATAGTACGGGGAGTCATTGGGAGTCTTTTTCGTGACAGTGAAGCCGTGCCTCTGTCCTATGGTCAAATAGAAGGCGCCGGAGTGCTCTCCGATCACCTTTCCCGATATGTCCAATACCTTCCCTTTCTTTTCCTTTATGTAGTTCTTGAGAAAATCTTTTATATCTATCTTCCCAATGAAGCAAAGTCCTTGACTGTCCTTTTTGAGAGCAGTGCTCAAACCGTATTTGTCGGCAAGCCTCCTGACTTCCGGCTTGTCCATGTCCCCTATGGGAAACAGGGTCTTGCTCAGCTGTCTCTGCCAAAGAGTCCAGAGAAAATACGACTGGTCCTTGTTCTTGTCCCTTCCTGCAAGCAGTCTGCATCTGTCATCTATGCGGGCATAGTGGCCAGTTGCGACATAGTCCGCACCCTGCTTCATGGCAAAGTCGAAGAATCCCCCGAACTTCACATACTTGTTGCACATGACATCGGGATTCGGGGTCCTGCCAAGCTTGTATTCGGAGATCATGTAGTCCACCACCTCCTTCTTGTATTCCTTCTCAAGGTCCAAAGTTATGAAAGGGATATCGAGCTTTGCGCATACGCGCATGGCATCCAACCTGTCTTGTCTCCAAGTGCACTCAAAGAACTCCGGCTGCCAGACTTTTATGAAAACTCCCGTGACGTCATATCCGGCTTTTTTCAACAATAAAGCAGAGACGGATGAATCCACCCCTCCGGACATTCCCACATATACTTTTTTACCCTTATTAATCATACGATCCAATGCTAGCATTTTTTTGATGCATAATAAAATCCGCCGTATATCGCGGCGGATCGAGTTCGTCTAATAGCGGCCGAAGGTCCATTCCAAAAAAGGAATGTTGAGCTTGAAACGGATGCCTTTGTTCCATTCCATGAGGTTGGCGTAGGCTTCTCGGACAGTCCTTCCTGTACCGAAGATCTTCGGCTTCTCAACCACAAGCGCTCTGTAGAAAAGCATTTGTTTCCCATTCACTGCCACTTTTCCTTGAGTGACCGCTTTGACATCGTTATCTGTTATCAAAAGAACTTCCTTTACTTTGGATTTTGAAACTGGGATAAGTTTATATGATAATGAGGCATTGTCAATGTTTTATAAAAGAAAAACCCCGCACTGTTTTAAAACAGCACGGGGTCATAAAAACATCATTGAACGATAACCCATCTGGTCGCTACTTCTGCAAGGTTTCCTGCCGTATCCCTCACATAATAGAATACCGGATATCTTCCCGGCATCTTCGGGTTAACTTTGCTAAAATCAGTCGTGATCTTCCCCGTAATGTTGCCGTCAACGTCATCGAAAGCAGTCGCTCCTTTTTCGGCATACACCTCGTTCACGGTCATTGTCATCGGGTTATACCCATTGATCGTAATGACCGGTGGGGTCGAATCGGCGCGTTCAATCTCGATCTCAGCATGTTTGGGTGGAAGTTCGTTGGATATGACCTCAGACTCACCCCGTTTCTGTACGCCGGCACATCCGACCAAAAACGACATACAGAACAAAAAACCGAAGATTTTCTTCATCTCTCTTCTCCTTGAAAAGGTCTACTTCAAGGATGACTATATATGAGAAATTAAATACTGTCAAGACTACCAGTTTATGAAACAACCCTTACTTTCTGTATATCATTGGCTTTGGCCATGAATTCACGGAGTTGCTCGGCATCGTTCCTATTTAAAATAATTGAGATGTCCGGACGGTAAGAGGTGGTGGAAGTTCCATTCTTGGAATTAGTTGAGACTACCAATTGGCCGGGTGAAGAGGTAAAACCGTTCAATTTGCTCAGACCGAATAACATGAGTAATGGACCGCGAACAGAGGAAATATTCTGAATATCTTTGAAGTCTACGATCTTTGTGGAGATAACAAAGACGCCTGATGTCACTGATATTGAGTTGTCAGATACGGAAAAAGAATATTTTAGATAATACAAAATGTCATGTAGCACAAACAGAAGGAGAATTAAGACAGGAATGCCATATATAACTAATAGTCTGTTCAAACCTTCAAGATCAATAACTGTTGGTTTGCCATTGACTGTTCCGTTTGTCGGGCCTTGTCCGAAGGAAAAATACAGCATTACTGCAAGAATGGCCAAAAATATCATTGAAGAAAGTATTCTGTAAAAAACAAAATTCTTCGGTAATCTGTTTTGCACATTATTATATTGGACCATATTTTTTAGATTATCTTTCCATTTTTATCGGTCATAGTGCAATTTCCAGGAGCCAAGTCTTCTGAACTATAATTGCCTTTTGACCAATCTGCGAGCAACTGGACCAGATACTCATTAGTAAAGGTGCAACTGGTGGTCATGCCTGTGAGATCTTTTACAGAATCATTCATCACTTTCAATTGTTCTTGAATTTGGTCATCAGTCACCCCCTCTGATTTCGCTTTGCTCATTGTTTCCGCTGACATAGCCACTTGCCTGCTATTAGTGTGGCTGTAAAACATGCATTTCCCATCATTGGTCGGACCTTTTATCTGCATATTGAGTTGCGATGTATCCTCAACACCAAACAGATCTATTGTCATTGACCATTCTATGGTCGAAGTTGAACATTGTTTCGCAGCATTTATGAAGCAGTTCATATCAGTACCACAATCTGATTTTACAGTACTTGTAGAAACATTTGTCGTGCTTGATGACACATTCTCTTTGGTGGGTTCAATATTCGTGACTGACTCTTTGTTTTGTGAATAAAAATATATTCCGCCACCAATGACCAAAATTGCAATGATCGTTATTAATAATGGGACAACCGAGCCTTTTTGTGAGTTTTTCATAATAATATGCTTATTATATAACAACTATTAAGCATTGCAAATGTACAATCCTAGATCTTGAACTCAATGACATCCCCGTCTTTGACTACGTATTCCTTCCCTTCAGTCCTGACCAAGCCTTTTTCACGAGCACTTGCATATGAGCCGGATCCTAACAACTTGTCGTATGCAATAACCTCGGCTCTTACAAACTTCTCCTTGAAATCTCCGTGTATGGCTGTTCCGGCCTCAGGCGCAGTCCACCCCTTCCTTATGGTCCAAGCCCTTGTCTCATCTTCTCCTGTAGTGAAATATGTGATGAGACCGAGAAGGTCATATCCGGCCTTGATGAGATCGTTTATTCCGTCATCTTTTATGCCAAGACCTTCCCTCATCTCTCTCTTGTCATTCCCCTCGAGATCCTTGAGCTCATGCTCTATACCGGCATCCACAATGACATATTTTGAATTGGTTTCCTTGAAAAAGTTTAGAAGTTTCTGATATCGCTCGTCGTTCAATTCATCCAGATTCTTCCCTCCGGCCTTCTTGTTCAAAACATACAGTATGGGCTTCATGGTGATGAGCCCGAGTTTCTTCACTTCCGCTGCTTCCTTCTCATCGAGAGGTACCGTCTGAGAAAGCTTGCCTGCTTCCAAAGTAGACTGTATCTTTGCCAATCCGCCGTTCTCTATGACAGCACTCTTGCTTCCCTTCTTGATCTCGCTTGCCAGGTTTTGAATCCTTTTTGTCACAGTGGAGAGGTCTGCAAGGATCAATTCAAGATTGATTGTTTCAATGTCCGAAAGAGGCTCTATCTTGTTCGCCACATGGATGATGTTCTCATCCTCAAAGATCCTGACAACTTCAGCTATGGCATCGGTCTCTCGTATGTTCGTCAGGAACTTGTTGCCGAGGCCCTCTCCCTCAGAAGCGCCTTTGACAAGTCCGGCAATGTCCACAAATTCAACCGCAGCAGGAATGGTCTTTGCGGACTTTGAAAAGACCGAGAGCTTTGAGACTCTCTCATCAGGCACAGCAACAACCCCCACAGACGGATCTATGGTGCAGAAAGGATAGTTCTCGCAGGCAACGGACTTGCGAGTGAGCGCATTGAAAAGCGTGCTTTTTCCCACATTCGGCAAGCCGACTATTCCGATTGATAGTGACATGATTTGTTAATTTAAATTAATGGCCTATTTAATGTCTATTTTAAAATTCTGCGAATAATCTTGACTTCTGGTATGTGTTTGCTATACTAGCATTGTCATTCGTAAAACGCCACGCTTCGTGGCGTTTTACATTTGTACTAGATATCCTTCTTTATTTTCATCTTCCAGCTATTTATATCTATAAAATATATTTTTCCGTCCTTGATCAATTCCTTGAGTTTTGTGGACAATCTTTTTGTATTTATTCCTGGTTTTTTGATACCAGCATTTGATGATACAAGGGAAACTTCCGTTCCTTTTTCTAAAACTTTTTGAATCAAATATTCAAAATCTCCATCACCCGTGAATATAATGAATTTTTTGTCTGGACCAGATTCTTCCATAGCATCAACTGTCAGATCAACATCGCAGTTTGATTTTCTGTTATAACCCATATCTACAACCTCAATGTTTTCTGTTCCGCAATTAATGCATTTGATCGGAATCTTTTTGTCTGGCCTTTTGTAGGCAAATACGGTTTTTGTCCTTATAATACAACCTTCGTGAGCCAGAGATTCGAATTCTTTGGCTGTCTCAAAATCACCATCATCTACACCGGAATAAAAAAATACTTTTTCACATTTCCACTTATCTTTTAAATAATTGCAAAGTTTTTTCCAATCAATAACAAAACCTAGGAGTTTTTGTGTGGTTGTAGCCGTATTTTGCACGTCTATGAAAGCAATCTTCCTCTTTGTATCCATATAATCAAAATTCTAACCAAAAAACAATAAAAAGTAAACTGTTTGAGAGATTTGACAATCGGCATTAAAGGAATACTATTGAGCTTTAGAGGCAACTACTTCAACAAGAAAGAGAGGTGAGCTCATCTTGAGGCACAAAAACAGTCCTTTGTCGTATGAAGTAAACGGGAGGACTTATCTCTTGGACGGAGTCACAAATCTTGATAAGAGAGCTCCCATCTTGCTTGGGGTGGCCAAGCGGTGTAAAAAATGCGGAAATGTGATCATGAACGGGGATCTGGACGAGAATGGGAGGTGTCGAGGTTGCAGAAAATAAAATACCCCGAGGGAACTTGGGGTATTTT
>JBAYMB010000023.1:0-7734 GCA_041663745.1 Minisyncoccota bacterium | reverse complement strand
GAACGCTAAAGTCATATTCGGGACCATTCATACAGACAAGCTTAAGAAGAACGAGATACAGATTACTGTCATTGCTTCCGGCTTCGGCGAGAACGGACAGAACAAGAAATCGCTCTTTCATTCGATGGGAGCTCCGAAAGCAGAAGAAAAAGAGACAAAGACAGGAAAGATGTTCTCGGAGGCAAAAGAGGAGAAAAAGCCCGAACCGGCAAACGAACCGAAAGCGACGATCAAGATAAATGACGATGATGACTGGGGAGCAGTCCCGTCATTCCTTAGAAGATCGAAGATAAAATAATGACATACGATCTCGCGATAATAGGCGGAGGTCCTGCTGGATGCGCGGCAGGCGTTTACGCCGCAAGAAAGAAGATCAAGACTGTCCTCATAACAGAGGCTTTTCGCAATCAAAGCTTCGCTTCGGATGATGTCCAGAACTGGATAGGCACTATTTCAATAAAAGGAGAAGATCTGGCCAAAAGCCTTGAAGATCATTTGAGGGCATATGCCGGAGACATAATTGATATAAAGGAAAAAGAGACCGTGACAGATCTGCAAAAAAAAGATAGTGTTTTCAATATAAAGACAGGCGGATCGGAATATCAGGCAAAGGCCGTCCTTATTGCTTCAGGCAGCGTCAGAAAGAGACTGAAAGTGAAAGGCGCCGAGGACTTTGAGAACAAAGGCATCACATACTGCGCCACTTGCGACGGACCCTTGTTCGGAGATATGGACGTAGCTGTCATAGGAGGAGGAAATGCAGCTTTTGAGTCGGCACTCCAGCTCACCTCATACGCAAAAAGCGTCACCATACTCCAAAGGAGTGATTTCAAGGCAGACCAGGTGACGATAAATAAGTTCTTGGAGAATCCAAAGGCCAAGGCTCTTTCAAATATAGACCTCATGGAAGTAAAGGGCGATAAATTCGTCACAGGCTTGGTATATAAGGACAAAAAGACAGGTGAAGTGAAAGAAATTTCCGTAAGCGGCATATTCGTCGAGATAGGCTCAGACCCTTCTGTTGAATACGTCAAGCATGGGATTATAAAGCTAGACGAGACTGAGCACATAGTAGTCGATCCAAAGACACAGAGAACCTCGCAAGAAGGCATTTGGGCCGCAGGAGACTGCACGGACGGGCTGTACAAACAGAACAACATCGCTGCAGGAGATGCCATCAAAGCTCTTGAGAACATCTACGGATATCTAAAGAGATAAATTGCTCACTTCATTGACAAGTCAATGACCTTCTCGATTTGTTCGAGTCGGCCTTCGGTGCTTTCCTTTACCTTTTTGAAGAAAAAGATGGTCTTCGGATTTATCAAATACGGCAAAAAATGCATCAGAAGATGCACTAATAGACTGACTATGCACAGAGGGACAAGGATCGGCAATTCGTGATATATACCTGTCGTGAATATCGACACTGCAAAGAATAGGTGGATTGATGTCAGGGCAGAGAACGACAAGAGATCGAAATATTTGACATGCTTCTGCCGATAGTGAATAGCAGACCAGACCACTATATTTATGAGCTCGACTATTATCACGACAAGAAAGATAGATTTCCAAAATTCAACCTGCGGATTCGACAGTATGCTGAAGTTCGGAATATAGTTGAATTGCAGCAGATTCACCCAATTATTATTTATCCCGTACGGCAAGATCGTGATGGCTATAAAGACAAAAAGTCCTACGTACAACCCGAGGTATGCGACGATAGGCGAAAATATCATCAACAGCTTGGTCAATATGCGCTTAGGATTCAATGTCCTTATGAAGCGTATGAGGAAGGAGAACGACAAGACGATGAATATCCAGCCGACCAGATTCTCAAAAGGCACGCCATACCATTCCTTATCAGTTGGTATGGCCCAAGACCAGAAACCTAGGCGTATGGCCACCACATCCATTGAAATATCAAGGACAACAGCTGTCAGAGCATCCATGAAAGGCCTCAAGGTCCAAGGGATGTTGTATTGGTCGCTCAATAGCATGGCGCAATAGATGATCACCGCCCAACCCAAGCCGATGGTTATCGGAACATGCGCCAATTGGACCAAAAAATTCGGACTATAGGAATATGCGTGGGCCACATAGGTATTGCCTATCTCAAGGATTACGCCAAAGATCGCACAGCTTATGACCTCAAAAAGTCTCTGAAAATTGCGCAGATAGATCTCTCTAATGACGATCAGGGTGAAAGAGACGAAACCCAGAGCCTCAAAAAATAAGAAATAATTTATATGTAACATGTTTTTATTGTGGGCGGTACAGGGATCGAACCTGTGACCTCAATCACGTCAAGATCGCGCTCTACCAACTGAGCTAACCGCCCATACACCCGAGAGAATATAGCACAAAAGCATCATTAGTTCAACGAATTTATAGCGCCAAAGGCAAAGTGAACGAGAACGTGCTTCCCTTCCCAAGCGTGCTCTCTTCCAGCTTTATATCACCCCCCATGTTCTTGATGAGCTGTTCGCAGATATAGAGTCCGAGTCCCGTGCCTTCCGATACGTCCCTTGCAAGTATCCTCTCCCCTGCTGGCTGGAATTTCCTGAACAAAAGCTGCTGGTTTTGATCTGAGATGCCTATGCCGGTATCCATGACGCTGACCTTCATATACCCCTTCTCCAACCCTGTTTTTACCGTTATTTCCCCTTCATTGGTGAATTTGATGCCATTGCCTATGAGATTCAAGAGTATCTGCTCTGTATGGTTCTTGTCCGCATATACATCCGGCAATTTCTCGTTTGGTCTCTCGTATATCACTTTGAGATTCTTTTGATCGGCAATGATCTTGATGTTCTTTATGACCATGTCAATTATTGTCGAAAGATCGAATCTCTCTTTGACTGTCTCTATCTTACCTTGCTCGAGCTTGGAGACCTCAAGAAACTCGTTGACTATGCTTATGAGGCGGATGCTCGCTGAATTGATATCGACAAGCATCTCTTTCATGTCCTTATCGACTATCTTGTCAAAATAAATCTGGAGCATGAGCTCTGAATTGCCCCTAATGGCAGTAAGCGGAGTGCGCAATTCATGGGATGCCACGGCAAAGAACTCCTCCTTGCTTCTTTCCAAGACCTTTGCCTCGGAAATATCCTCGATGATGACAACATGGCCGATGACCTCGTCTTTGTTCACTATGGGAGCGCAAAATATCTTCAGGAACTTATCCTCAAAAGGAGCACTGTCTATCTCTGTCGCCTGATTGAATTGTATGCACCTCTTGCAAGAATCCACAAGATCGATCTTGTCAAAATATGTGGCAAGCTCTGATATGGTTTGGGGAGCTTTTGGAATTTCAAGTATTTTTAGAAGAGAATTGTTCGTCAAAATTATTTTATTATTCATGTCAGCCATGACAAAGCCGAAAGACAAGCTGTTTATGGACGACAAAAGCCTCGCTTTCTCGTCCGCCAATTCATGCGTCCTGACCTTGACCGTCTCCTCCACCTTGGCTTTCTCTTTTTCTATGTCCCCAAGAAGGTTCGTGATGGATTTTTTAGACCTATCAAGTTCCAAATTATTTTCCACCAATTCTTCGTTTTTATGGCTTAATTCTTTTCCAGAAATTTCAAGCTCGGTTATCTTTTCCCTCAAATTGACGAGCATCAGGTGGAAAGAGTTTGATAGGGTTCCTATTTCATCCTTTCTTTCAAGAAGATCTTTGCCGACATCAAGTTTAAAATTTCCTTTGACGATGCTTTCCGCTATTTTTGACAAACCAATGAGGGGATCTGTGATCCTCTTTGAAAAAATAAAGGAGAAAGTGATCAAAACTGCAGCAAGCAAGATCATTAAGCCTATTATGACCGGAGTCCAAAAAGACTGCAGGTCGTCTATATCCTGAGATGTTCTTGCTATATTGTCCGTTTCTGCAAAAATGAGATCCGTCACATTTTGTTTGACAAACTCAAACTTGATGCCAGCCTCCTGAAAAGCGTTTGAAATGCCTATTATTTCCCCATTTTCCTCCCAATTTTTCTTCGCATCCTCAACTACCTTTATGATCGCATTCAGGGAGTTTTTGACGCTCCTGTACGCTATTTTGGTCTCCAGATTGGCAGAAGGCAAAGCAAATCTGGAGTCAAGGATCTTCTCCGTTTCCTTGATCTTGTTCAATCTATCGTAATAGTTGGTATAATCGTGAGCTTTGAATCCGTTATAACTGTCCTCCACCAGAAACCAGATGTCATTTTTGATTGACTGCTCATAAACGATATTTTCATTGATCTGCCTGTACTTATTCTGCAAAACCAAGCTTGCAGTGACAATTGAGACTAAAAATAAAGTTTCAGTGAAAATGATTAGTAAAAGTGCGGCATTTATCTTTTTAAATATAGAGTTTATCATTTGCCAAATTTCAAACCGTTCTTAACTATCCCCTTCTACTTTTTATAGATCTCCTCGCTGGTATAGTAGCCGTCTTTTATAACTGTCTCGCTTATATTATCTTTCGTGACCAAAACTGATTCGAGCAATACCGACGGAACATCGATCTTTCCATTATTGACCTTGTTGTTTTCAACGATATCCTCTCCTTTTGCCAATTTTATCGCAAGTTCGACTCCGGCACTGGCCAATTTCGGGATCGGCTTATAAACCGTGGCAGTCTGGGTTCCCAGAACCACTCTTTGTATTGCAGACAATTCGGCGTCCTGTCCGGAAACAGGCACTTTTCCATCCAAATCATATTCCTCGAGAGCCCTTATTGACCCGAAGGCTGTCCCGTCATTGGCAGCAATAACGGCATCGATTGCTCCGTCTGTCCTGTCCAAATATTCCTTCAAATTTTTGTAGGCGTTTTCCGGATTCCAATCTACGGTAAACTTATCGAGAGCGATCTCAATTTGCCCGTTATCTATATACGGTTGCAGTACCGTAAAAGAACCCGTCTTCAGGAGCGATGCATTGTTATCTGTCTGAGCTCCTCCGATATAGGCGACTTTGAGCTTTTGGCCTTTGCCTAATTTATCTTTTAACGCATCAATGACAGACTGCGCCTCATACTGTCCCACTTTTACATTGTCAAAGGATAGATAGAGATCGACATCAGCATTCCTTATTAGCCTGTCATAGGAGATGACTTTGATGCCGGCCTGGTGGGCTTTATCAATGATCTCCGTAAGGCTTTCGGCGTCATAAGGAGCAACGACCAGCACATTCACCCCCTTTATGATCATACTCTCTATCTGGGAGATTTGCCTGGCTTTGTCGTTTCCAGCCGCTTGAAGATCGACGACAGCGCCGAGCTCTTCCGCTTTCTTTAGAAACTCATCTCTGTCCCTCTGCCATCTTTCCTCTTGAAGGGTGCTCATTGAAAAACCTATCAAGATATCATTTCCTATCTTGCTTTCCGGGGCATTCTCCTTGTTTTCTTCGAAATAATGGATTGCTATCCCTGCGATTATCGCCAATATGACTATTATCGAAACAATTATTTTTTTATTCATGATAAGACTATTATTAAAATTTATAAAACTATTCCTTAACGTGGTATTTTTCGTATATATTCTTGACCTTTTCCGCTATTTCCATAGGGCTCGATTGGCTTTTGACGAGATATGCCACAGCTCCAAGCTCAAAGCCCTTCTTCTCATCCTGCTCCCCGAAAAGATTGGTAAGAAGTATTACAGGGATATCCTTGAGATCATTGTTCTTCTTTGTGAACTCAAGAACATCAAAACCTGTCTTCTTCGGCATCATGATATCAAGTATTATGACAGCCGGCTTCGGGTCTATTATCGTAAGTTTCTGAATAGCCTCGTCCCCATCAAGAGCGATGTCCAAATGGAACCCGGCTATGCGAAAGGTCTTTTCGTATATGCGTATCATCAATGGATCGTCCTCTGCCAAAAAAATATTTATCATGATTATTTGTCTATTATTTGATAAACTCGCGCTCCTTGATCAATTTATCCACTTTGGAAACGATGTCCTTCGATGACTGGTCAAGCTTGACGAGATAGAGATCCGCCCCGAGAGCATAGAACTCCTCCGATTTCTCCTTGATGATGGAATTGGTCAGGACTGCGATCGGGATCTTCTTGAGCGTCTCTTCGTTCTTTATGTTCTGCAGGAGAGTATATCCGTTCATGTTCGGCATACTCACATCCATGATGATGGCAGCGGGCAGTTCGCTTGATGACCTGAGGACCTTGAGCGCGTATGCTCCGTCCGGAGCAATGGACACCTCATATCCATTGAGACGGAATAGCCGTTCATACATTCGGCTCACTTCCTCATTATCCTCGACGATAAGTATTCTTGTCATATGGCTTTATTTTATCACACTGCGACCGGAATAGTAAATGAGAAAGTGCTTCCGTGGCCCAAGACGCTCTTCTCAAGCTTGACGGCGCCTCCCATGTTCGAAAGCAGGATCTGGGAGATATAAAGGCCCAAACCGGTGCCCTGGGACGCATCCCGGGCAAGTATCTTCTCACCAGCCTGCTGGAACTTCCTGAACAAAAGAGGCTGATTGAAGTCTGAGATGCCGATGCCTGTATCCGTGATGCTCACTTTTATGAAATTGTTCTCCTTTTCCGCCTTTACGGTTATCTCTCCCTCGTTTGTGAATTTGATTGAGTTGCTAATCAGGTTTTCGAGAACATGCTTCGTATCATTCTTGTCAGCAAACACCTTCGGCAGTTCGACCTCAGGTTTTATGTATTCCAAGGACAACGCCTTCTTGTTCGCAGCAGCTTTGGCAGCATTTACCGAGCTTGTTATGACCTCATTCATGTCAAATTCCTCTTTTTTATTCTCTATCCTCCCCTGCTCAAGCCTTGAGACCTCCAGAAACTCGTTCACGATGTCTATGAGCCTGATGCTTGCGATATTGATGTCGGAGACCATATCCTTCATATCCTTGTCCACGATCTTGTCCGAGTACATCTGAAGTATCATCTCTGAATTGCCCCTGATGGCCGTGAGCGGAGTGCGAAGTTCATGGGATGCCACGGCAAAGAACTCTTCCTTGCCCCTCTCCAGGACCCTGGCTTCAGTGACATCTTCCATGAGAATCACGTGCCCTATAATCTCACCCACGCTCTCAACCGGCGCACAGAAGACCCTCAAGAACTTCTTTCTGAAAGGAATGTTTCTGACCTCCACGAACTGATTCAGTTTTATGCATCGCCTGCATGAATCCAGAAGGTCGAACTCGCTGAAATGCTTCGTAAGCTCGATCAGGTTCTGAGGGGAAGTTTCCGTTTCCAAGATCTTGAGAAGCGAGTGGTTGTGCAGGATGATGGCATCATTTGAGTCCACGATTATGAATCCCATGGACAAGCTGTTGATGGAAGCAAGTAGCCTTGCCTTTTCATCGCTAACCTCATGATATGATTTCTTCAGTCTGTCCGTCATGTCATTGAAAGCAAGTCCCAGCCTGCCTATCTCGTCCCTCGAAGTGACGGTCACTTTTGCATCAAAGTCCCCTTTGCGTATCTGTTCCACCACCTTGGTCAGGAAGATTATCGGTTTTGTGATCGTCACGGAGAACAAGATGCCCATGAGGACGGTGAAAACAAAGAGTATTATGGAGACATATGCGATTCTTGTGTAGACATCGCTCATCTTGCTTGAAAGCGATCTGTTTGACAGCAAATATCTCACAAAAATACCTGAGACCTTGGTGGGAACCATGATCTCTGTGACAGATTCGCCATTTTCATAGATATTGCTGTAGGAAACGGTCTCGCTCTTCAGCATCTCCATGGT
>JBAYMB010000022.1:0-8233 GCA_041663745.1 Minisyncoccota bacterium | reverse complement strand
CCGACAAACGAAAATAATGCGACAACGACATCTGACCTGCCAATCATCATCTCATATCCCTTGGAGGGGCAGGAAGTCACAAGTCCAATAAAGATTAGGGGTATGGCGAGAGGCGGGTGGTATTTTGAAGCGTCTTTTCCGATACAGCTGAATGATGAGGCTGGCAACATCATCTCCACGGCGATTGCAACGGCGCTTGGCGACTGGATGACGACAGACTATGTTGATTTCACCTCAGAGATGTCATATCCGGCCTCAAGCACTGGCAATGCCACGCTTGTGTTTAAAAATGACAATCCGTCTGGTAATCCGGACCTTGACAGGTTTGAATTAGTCAATGTGATTCTAAAATAACATGTTCAAGAACCTCAGAAGATCGTCATTGTTCATCCTCTACATCATCGGATTTCTTTTTGCTTTTCGCACCGCGATACCCTCATACATAGATTCAAGTTTCCTCAGTTCTCTCTTCGGAGAGCGCCTGATGAGCGTTGTCTTCATTCTTTGCTCTGTTCTCATCCTGTGCATATTTGCATATATCCCGAACATATTGAAAGCGTTTGGCAACTACAAGACGACCATATTCCTGTCGATCACGGACATCATATCCGTCATCGGACTGGTCTTTTTCCACGATCCGCTCCTTCTTCTCCTGTCATTCGTCATAAACTACACGACCATAGTGACCATCCTCCTGTGTCTCGACGTGTTCATTGAGCACAATTCCGAGAACAAGGATACCGGGAAGATCAGGGCTATCTACCTCACAAGCGTCAACACTGCATGGCTTGCCTCCCCATGGATCGCCAGCTTGTTCGTCGGAGAATCCTCATATTGGAGGGTATACGCCGTCTCAGGGGCCATAATGATACCGATAATCCTCCTTATATCGTCCAAGCTCAAGGGTTTTGTCGATGCGGAATACAAGGATTTCAATTTCATAAAGACTTTAAAGGAAGTATGGAAGAAAAAGGATATTGAGTGCATCCTTGCCTCCAATTTCCTCCTGCAGTTTTTCTTCGCCTGCATGGTCATATACATGCCCATATATCTGAACCGATACATCGGCTTTGATTGGAAGACCATCGGCATCATATTCACCATAATGCTCTTGCCGTTCGTCTTGATCCAGATACCGCTTGGGAGGCTAGCGGACAAGAGGCTGGGGGAGAAGGAGATGCTGAACATAGGGTTCCTGATAATGGCAATATCGACCGTCGTGATACCTTTCATAGACGGAAAGAACTTTTGGGTCTGGGCGATAGTTTTGTTCATGACGAGGGTAGGTGCAGCCACGGTCCAGGTAATGAATGACGTGTATTTTTTCAAGAATGTGAGCGAGAAGAACGTCAATTTGATAAGCTTGTACAGGGCCATGGCATCTCTTGCCTATGTCATCGCGCCTCTCGTTGTGATCGTCTGGCTCATATACATGCCATTATCGTCGCTCTTCCTGTTCCTCGGCTTCCTGATGCTCTTTGGCCTATATTATGGCTTGGCCATACATGATACCAAATAATTGATGAGTTTGTTATAATAAAATCATGAAACAAAAAGCTTTCACATTGATCGAGTTGCTTGTCGTCATTGCCATTGTAGGCATACTCTCTTCCGTCATATATTCAAATATCACAGGGATCAGGGACAGAGCAAGGATAATGGCAGGAATAAGGTTTGATTCATCCATGCTTCATTCCATAGGTGATCAGCTTGTGGGGGAGCTGTTGTTTGATACAAATGCGAATCCGACGCCAGATACATCTGGCAGTGGTAACAACGGGACCGTATATGGGGCTACTTATGCCACAACTTCCGGATACAATGACAAAGGAGCATATAGTTTTGATGGAACGAATGATTATATAAATGTTGCAAATAGCGCGAGTTTGAATTTTGATACAGGGGATTTTACCATTGCCACTTGGATCAAAACCTCAACTTTGGCAGATTTTAGAAACTTGATCTATAAAGGCGCAGGCGATGGATATAGCGGATGGAGATTTGGGCTTGATAATGGAGTTCCGCATATACTGATAGGTGATACAACAGGGTTTGTAAGTCGAACATTTGGTTCTGTTTCAATAGCCAATGGAATATGGCACTATCTTGCAATTGCTTATGACAGAGATTCTGTGGTCTCTGCTTATGTTGATGGGGTTTTAGTCGGCACTGTAAACATTTACACAAAAACCGGATCGGTCAATAATTCCGCCTCGCTTATAATCGGACTGTCTTATGCGCGATACAACGGATTACTTGATAATATCCGTTTTTATTCTTCAGCTCTTTCTGCTTCAGATATTCAAAATCTTTATGCTGAAGGAGTAGTTTTACATCCTAACCTAGCAAACAAATGAGAAACAAAGCATTTACACTTATAGAGCTTCTCGTAGTCATTGCCATCGTAGGCATACTCTCTTCCGTCATATATTCAAATATCACAGGGATCAGGGACAGAGCAAGGATAACGGCAGGAATAAGGTTTGATTCATCCATGCTTCATTCCATAGGAGATCAATTGGTGGGGGAATGGACATTTGATTCTCCCAACCTACCCCTCATAGACACTTCTGGTTTTGGAAACGTCGGAACTTGCACCAACTGTCCTACATACGCCACTACTTCTGGATATAACAATAAAGGGGCATATAGTTTTGATGCAACGAACGATTCTATTTACGTTGGAAATAACACTATTTTAAACAGCACAAGCTATACATTGTCTGTTTGGTTCAATACGACGGCAACAAGCCCCGATGACACTACAGGTCATCGTCTCATCACAATACAAAGAGTGGCTGGAAGCACAAAAATATCTTTATTGATGAGGAATAATAAGCCGGAATTGATGTCAAGTGGTGGAGCTCTAGAATTAAATACGAATGTAACCGCAAATGATGGCAATTGGCATAATTTTACTGGAACCACTGATGGAACGAATTACAGCGTGTATCTTGACGGGGTTTTGAAAAATGAAGCAACAGGGGCTGTTCTTGACCCGAATTTTTACGCGGTAAGTATAGGTTCAAATGCTTCCTCGGGTTTTTATGCAGGTCTTCTTGACGATGTTCGCATTTATACCAGTATTCTTTCCGCTTCCGATATCCAAAAACTATATGCAGAGGGAAAAGCAACGCATGATCTAGCGAACAAGTAAAACTTTAGTTTTATTATACTCCTATGACCACAGGTATGACCATCGGCTTCTTTGCAGTAGTCTGGAACAGGTATCTCTCAACATTGTCCGTAATAGCTTCCTTCAGCATATCGAAGTTTATAGGCCTTCCAACGGCGCTTTCCTCGATCGTCTTCTTTATGATGAACCTCGTCTGTTTCAAGAGGTCTTGGGATTCTTTGAGATATATGAACCCTCTTGAGATGATATCCGGGGATTTTTTGAGAGTCCCAGAGTTCACATCTATGCTTGCAATGATGACGAACATGCCGTCTTGAGCAAGCATCTGTCTGTCTCTGATGACCACTTCCTGGACATCGCCGACGGAGAATCCATCCACCATGACGATTCCAGCGGGGGCTTTCTCTTTGAGCACCCTTATCTTGTTGCCATTGTCGAATATCTCCACGATGCTTCCATTGTCAGGTACCACGACATTCTCCTTCGGAGTGCCTATGGACCTTGAAAGCTCAGCATGGATCTTCAGCATGTAGTGGTGTCCGTGGATCGGCATGAAGAACTTATATGGGATCTGTCTGTGGATCCATTCAAGCTCGGCTCTTTTGCCGTGCCCTCCTGCATGAACGTCGGTGTCTGCGTATGTGACTATCTTGGAATCATGCCTGTACAGGTTGTCTTTCAAGGTAGCTACAGACCTTTCGTTCCCAGGAATGACGGATGAGGACAGCACTACGGTATCCGTACTGTTCAATCTTATGTATTTATGGGAATTGTTGGCCATTCTCATGAGTGCGGCGAATTCCTCTCCCTGAGCTCCTGTCGAGAGGATCATCACTTTGTGGGGAGGGTAGTTCTGCAGTTCCTCCACAGGGACGATGTTAGAGGTGTTTGCAAGTTTGAGGAATTTGACCACCTCAATGTTGTTTTTCATGCTTCGCCCCTCTATGAACACCTTTCTGTTGTACTTCTCGGCCGTATTTATGAATCGTATGATGCGTTCTACCTGTGAGGCGAAGGTTGCAATGACAACTCTTCCCGGAGCGCTCTTCATTATATTGTCTATCGTTTCAATGACGAGGTCTTCCGATATGCCCCAGCCTGATTTTTCAACGCCGGTGGAATCCATCATGAGCAGAAGGACCTTTCTGTTCTTGAATACCTTGTATTGCTCGAATTCCTCCTCTTTGACCACTCCGTTCAAACTGTCCACTCTGACATCTCCGGTCCCTACTATGTCTCCGATCGGCGTCTCTATTATGACTCCCGCAGATTCCGGTATTGAATGGGTGATCCCGAAGAACCTGAGCTTCAGATTGTCCGATATGGGGAAAGAGCCTACGTCCTTGGTTATGACTTTTATGTTGAGCTCCGGCAGGTGAGGGAACTCGGATTGTCTCTTTTTAATGAGCAAAGCTCCGAACTCTCTCGTGTATATCGGCGGATTGCCAAGCGATTCCATTATGAAAGGTATGGCGCCTATGTGGTCCAAGTGCCCGTGGGTTATGACAAGCCCTTTTATCTTTTCTTTCCTCGTTTCAAGGTATTTGGTGTTCGGGAGCATGTAGTCAATCCCGGGGGTCTCCTCGGTCTTGAACTGTATTCCGGCATCAACCACCACTATGTCCTCGCCGTATTCTATGGCAGTCATGTTCTTTCCGATCTGCTCCACTCCTCCAAGAGGTATTATTCTTATGACCCCGGGCGCCAAAGGCGGTATTATCTGCTCTCTCCTCCTTGCGTACTCGGAAGTGACTTTTCTCATGCTGGTGCTCGTTCTTTGAGGCTGTTTGTTGTTCCTGCCGTGGAAGTTCCTTGATTTTCTCAAGAAGACCAACTTCTTTCCTTTCTGGTCTTCCGTCTGTCTCAAGGGAGCGCCGTGGTTAAGAGGCGTATTGCTTGCAAACGGGGAATATGACCTTGTCGCAGGCTTTACATGGATTCCTTGGGGGCTTCCGGGCCTTCTTGGGATGAATCTCCTGTTTTCTCTGTTGAACTTTTCTTTGTCCATTTTTTAATTTATTAGATTAATAATATTAATTTATTCAAATATCTTCCAGATATTGTTCGTATCTATATACCAATCGTTCACATCCAAAAATCTCTCGTATGGCAATGTTACGGTGCCGAGCTCCAATCCCTTTATCTTTCCGGGCACTATATATATGAACTCTGGGGAGTAGAGGAATATCGCCGGCGTGTCCTTCTTCAGCTCCTCCTCGAATGAGGCGTATTTGCTCATTCTGACCGAGACATCCAAGGTTTTCCTCGCATCTTCAAGCAGTTTGTCCACCTTGCTGTTTGCGTACATCGAGATGTTCAGTCCCGGGTCGTTCCTCTGCGAAGAGTGCCAGAATGCGAAGAAATCCATGTCTCTGCCTATGACGATGCCGTATAGCAGGGCATCGAATTTCCTCGGCCGTATTATGTTCTGCTGCAGGTCCCCGAACTCGAATTCCTTTATATCAACTCTTGCTCCAATCTTCTCCCAATTTTCCTTGAGGATGCCAGCCGTCTTTTGAAGGTCCAGGCTGTTCAGGGTTGCCATCGATATATCAAGACTGACCATCTTCTTTCCGCTTTTCTTTTCCATGATCCCCGTATCCTTGTTTCTTGCCCAACCCGCCTTTGTCAGGACCTTCTCGGCTTCTTCTGTATTATATATGTCCACAGTTTCCTTTGCATTCATGAGTCCTGCGGGAATTGGGCCGTATATGGGCTTTCCGTATCCTCCGAGGACCTCATCGACTATTTGCTGCCTGTTCGTTGCCATGTTCAAAGCCTGCCTCACTTCTTTATATGCAAGCACTGCAGATTGGCTTTGATTGAAGAAGACTATGAAGTCCCTCGGCAACGGGGAAGTCAGCACCTTGGCCCACTTTTGCTTGTTTATATCGGACATCTTGTTCGGGGATATCGAGTTTATAGATTCTATGTCGCCATTGTTGTATGCATCGATCAGGGTCGTCTCGTCCTTGTAGAAATTTATTATGATCTTGTCGATGAAAGCTTTCTCCGGGATGTATTTGTTGAACGGCGTGAGCTCGTAGTATGTGGGGATGAGCAGCATGTTCTTCTGCAATGTCTTCATATCGCTTATCTTATACGGTCCCGATCCTATCGGTTCCACATTGTATTGGCTCAAGGGAAATTCGTCGGCGCTCAAATTGTTCCAAAGATGCTTAGGCAATATTCCGACGGTCAGATTCTCAAGGAACGGGGAATATGGTTTCTTCAATGTGAAGACAATCTCCTTGTCGCTTATCTTTTCGAACTTCACGTCGTAGAAGGAAGGTCTTCTCGGGCTCTTTATGGTGCTGTCTTGTATCTTGTTTATGGTGAACTCGACATCATCAGCCGTGACCTTCTTACCGTCTTGGAAATATATGTCGTCTCTAAGAGTGAAAGTGTATGTCAGGCCATCGTCGGATATCTTGTATTCCTTTGCAAGGTCCGGAACGAGGGAATTATCGGAAGCTGACCTTACGAGCCCCGAATATATCAGGGCGGTCAGATCGTGGTCTACATCCGATACTGCAAGCACCGGATTTATGAACCTCGGGGACCCTATGATTCCTTCTTTTACATACCCCCCGTTCGTCGGGACATTGACCGAGACAAGGTCATTGATGTCATCAACCATGGTCAGTGTGGAAAGGACGAGGATCAGGCAGAGAGCGTAAAAGAGCACTTTTTGGGATATGCTGAAGTTTGAGATTATATTTGAGATCTTCTCGAAAGAGCTGAAATCCCACTTTCTATTGATTATTTGTTTGATCTTTTCCACGAAGTTGAGAACTATATGTATTTATTGATAATAGTAGATGTTGGCCATATTATAGCACATAAAGGCGAAAAATAGGCTATCTCACAAGCAGGGCGGCAAGGGATGTGACGGCAAAAAGCACCGCAAGCACTATTGTGATGTTGAATATGGCCTTTTCAAAGCCTCTTCTTGTGTGATATGCGGAATTCCAGCCATCACCTCCGAAAGCTCCTCCTACGCCCGAATCCGACTTCTGTATCAAAATGGAAGCGATTATGAGTATCGAAAGTATAGCCTGTATGTACGTTAAGGTTGTCATTGCGAAATGAAGTATAGCAAAAGCGGCATATAAAGTCAAAATGGATTTTATGCTAATATTATCGCATGTCTAACATTGCGATATTCGGAGACAGCATAGCGTTCGGTCTGAATGACGAAGATGGAGGCTGGGTGGAGAGGCTCAGAAGATATTTTCATGTGGCAGACAAAAAATATGAAATTAATAATTTCAGCGTTTCCGGGGATGATACCGAAGAATTGTTGAAAAGATTCAAAACGGAATGCAGTATCTCGAAGACGGATCAAATAATCTTTGCTGTCGGCATAAATGATTCCTTGTACATTTCTTTTGAAGAGTTCAAAAGAAATCTGGAGATCCTGATTGATCAAGCAAAGAAATTCACCAAAGACATTGTTTTCATCGGATTGACGCCAGTCGATGAATCCAAAGTTGCGCCGATACCTTGGAATGCTGAATTCTCATACAACAATAAAAATATAAGAAAATTCAATGACGCTATAAAAGATATTGCAAAGAAGAACAAATTGAAATTCATAGATACGCTTGATAGATTGAACAAAGATGATTTGGATGACGGTCTGCATCCGAATTCAATCGGGCATCAGAAGATGTTCGAGGTCATCAAGGATAATATAAGGTTCAAATGATATGAAAAAAAGAAATATAATAACAACAATACTTGCAATCGTTTTGATCGCCATCTGGTCTGTCTATTTTTCAAGCCACAAAGGACAAAATACATCAGAGTGCGGAAGTTATTCCCAAAAAGAAATAAACATGGGAAACAAGCTCATAAAAGTCGATATTGCCGACGATGATTGCAAGAGATCTTTGGGACTTTCTGGCAGAAGATCTTTGAAAGACGATGAAGGGATGCTTTTCATCTTCGACAAAGTCGGAAATTACGGCTTTTGGATGAAGGACATGCTCTTTCCCATAGATATTATATGGGCAGATGCCGATTTGAACGTCGTTGGCATCGAAAAAGACGCCTTGCCGAGCACATACCCCGAGGTTTTCGGGCAAAATTATG
>JBAYMB010000021.1:0-8648 GCA_041663745.1 Minisyncoccota bacterium | reverse complement strand
TTTTTGAACTTCTGTTCATCCTGTTCAAGCAGAGTGATGCGGAAACCGAATAGGTCGGAATTGAAGCCCGAAGAAAGTGGAACTACGCAAATGCCTCTTGAGGCGAGCAAGTGATATACGAACCTTTTATCCAATTGCTTTGTATCAGATATGTTTTCTATAATCTTCCCAGCCTCAGGATTTGCGGGTATAAGCTTTTGTTTGGAATTAAGCACTCCATCCTTGAAGACCAAGGTCATGTAGAAAGCGCCTTTCGGTTTGTGGACTATGAGCTCCGGTATCTTTGAGAAGATCTCATATGCCATATCAGCTTTCCTTTCATACATCTTGTTCCTCTCGGCAAGGTATGGATAGTACTTCGGGTCGCTCATGACGCGAGGCAAGGCTTTCTGAGGAAGGGTGGTGGAGCAGACCTCGAGCATCTTTGCGTCCAAAAGCGTCTTTGCATATCTTGCAAAGTCAGCATCCTTGTCGGTATTATAGAATTCCACCCAACCGCACCTTGATCCGGGCCATGGGAATTCCTTCGATATGCCCCTCATTGCAAGTCCGGGAACATCGCCCAAGACACTCGCCAGCTTCTTGTGCTTTACGCCTTCATAGAAGAGATTGGAATATATCTCATCGGAAATTATGAACAGTTTGAATTCGCGGGCTAAGTCGACTATTTTCCTCAAAACTTCCTCGGGGTATACCATGCCTGTCGGATTATCAGGATTGACTATGAGAATCCCGCAGATGTTCTTGTTCGCCTCTATCTTCGCTCTCATATCGGAAAGATTGGGATACCAGCTGTTCAATGGATCAAGCTTGTATGTGATATGGGGCGCATCGGCATGGGCGGCCTCGGCGGAAGAATGGGTTGAGTATGCCGGATTGGGGCCAATGACCCTGGCTTTTGAGTTCAGATACGTATATACCTTGGAAATTGCATCACCCAAGCCGTTGAAGAACAGTATGTCCTCTGCTGTTATTTGTATTCCTCCCTCAAGATTCCTTTCTTTGGCGATGTATTCTCTTGTGGCAAGAAGGCCTTTGGTGGGGGAGTAGCCGAAGCTTCCGTTGTCATTCTTTACGATATCGGAAACTATGTCCTTGATCCATTCAGGGACTTTCTCTCCTTTTGCTATCGGATCGCCGATATTCTCCCAAGAGATCAGAACTCCGGTCTTTTCGATCTGTTCTGCCACTTTCACTATTTCCCGTATCTCGTATGTTAATTCATCGGCTCCCTCGTATATTATATTTGTTCTCATGTATCAATACTTTATCATTAAATTATATATAAAAACAACCCCTGGCTTTTAGGGCCAGGGGCGGTGTCGTAATTTTAGATCGGTTTGTTGAAACTGCGGATTGTTGCTCTTACGACTCGAACAACATCGCTTTCGGCAGGAAGATTTGAGATGGCTATCGTTAAGTCATCCTTAGCCTTCTTGGCCATCTCCCTTCTTTGCCAGGCATCCAATGGTATGCTCAAGGCCGATTCGTATTTCTTGACCAGAGCCAAAACCATTTCACGACTTCCTTTTGAAGCTTCCATCGTCAGGCATTCCGTGGTCATCTCGTCCTCCTTGAGGACCGTCTGCCTAGTATTATAGTATATAATGATATATTTGTCAAGTATTATCAAAACAAGCCAGCAATTGGGCCTTTTTCTTTACTTTTCATGTATTTTAGTATACGATAGGGGACATTATGGCAAAACGAATGGCAGTGAACACGAAGAACAAAGCTTCGCGTTCCCAAAAGACAAAGAAGCGTCTTATAACAAAAAACGCGAGGATAAAGGCTCATAACGCAAAGAGGAAATTATAAAAACTAAAACATCCGCCCATAAGCGGATGTTTTAGTTGCTGGTCTCGTCAAGCTTGGCCAGTATCTCCTCGGTCTTCTTCAGTCTGATCTGTACGTCATCTTCCGAATAGCTGCCCTTCGGCCTCGTCTTTATGATATTTTCCAATTTCTCCCTCTTTTCATAGTAATCGGCCTTTAATTCTCCCAATCTGTGCAGAGCTTCCATCTTAAGATCCCTCTTCTTCTCTTCTGAGGCATATTCCAACATTCTCAGATCTTTTATATTAGGGGAGGTATCGGGAATGTTCTTCAATTTTTCTATTTTTAAGAAGATATCAGTCTCTTTCTCCGCTTCCTCAAACTTCTTCAGGGCCATAGCGTACCATTTGTCATAAAAGATCTTTTTGATATCAGGATCGCTGTCGATCCTGTTGGTAAGATAGTGCATTTCCATCAAATCCGACAATGTAATGACTTCTTTGATGAAGAGGATTCTCTTATCCTTTATCTCCTTTTTAAGTCCGGAATGCGCCCTGGATTCGACGAAATCAAGGTCTTTCTGATTTCTTGCTTTTTCCAATTCCTGTCTTGATTTTTTGTTCCATTTTTCCAAATACTCTATTCGTTCATCAGGCGTTCCGGCTTTTGTATATTTGACCTTCAATTCCTCAGGAGACATCATCTGGTCAGAGTCCAAATGGCCCTTGGGATAAACCATTCCTTCTTTTTTTCCTTCAAAGTTTTCCATGTGTAATTAGAAGTATATAATACTATACGATTATTGTCAAACAAGCAAAAACCCAGCTTTTAGCCGGGCTTTTGAGATCTGATGTCTTACATCGTTGCGCTGATGCTTGCGGTCATTGCCGGAACCGTGAACCATAGAAGCCAGAATATCGAAGCAACGACGAATCCTCCTATGAATCCTGAGAGGGAAGAGGCAAGCGTCTTTCCCAACTTGAACTTGAAATCCCTAGGATCCTGTGAAATGAAATCTCTTTTGATGTCCATCATTTTTTTGTTTTGTTAAAGATTAATAAAAAGATAAATGAATTACACCTCTTATTTTACAAAGATATCAGGATAAAGGCAAATTGAGTTATGCACAGGTAAAAGAAAACCCCCGCTGTTTGACACAGCAGGGGTCTCAGACGGCCTTCCTCGATACCTTCTCAAGGACGATCAGACGGTCCCTGAAGCTAGACTGGTTCACTGTTATGAGCCTTTCCTCCTCCCAAGACCTCTGGAGAGCGACCATATCATGCCCTGTTTCGCTATCGGAGCCAGTCTTCAATTCGCTGTCAGGGGCCGGCTTCAGAAGCTCAGCTCTCAACTCTCCCAAGACCTTTTTCAAAAGGTCTTTTTCGGTTGCCCTGTCCTGCCGTTCCTTTGCGAAGGCTAGAGCAGTCTCGTACTTGTGTATGAGCTCTTGCAGGAGCTTATACCTGCCAAGGTCTCCAGCCTTGCTTTTTCTCAAGTTAAGCTTTAGTTCCTCAAGAGACATGTCTTATCTCCTTTGAGCAGGATTTTCCACCTAGATTATATATTAAATATAACAAAACGTCAAGGGGAAACGCCTTTTATACTACTATTCCGATTATTGAGTCGTATCAGATCACTTTTTCTTTCTTGCACCCATGAACTTCCTCCACTCAGCAGCTACTATCGGGGCCAAGAGGTCGAGTTCCTTCAGTATCTCATCCCTTATCTCCTTTGACGTCACCTTGTCCTTCGATTCGGCAAATACCATCACGGTGTTGGACACCTCTCCGACAACCCTATTGATCTCATCAGGAGGCAATTTCGCATCTTGGGCGGCTCTTGTGATGCCTCTTGTTATCTTCTTCGCATCAAAAGGAACCTTGCTGCCGTCGCTTTTTATAACTTGTTTGGCCATATAGTTTTATTAAATTAACTGATAACTCTTGCATGTATTCTATAACAACCGGAGATACAAGCAAATTGGGAGTTGATAACTTGGATAAAAAAGCCGCACCTTGAGAGGGTACGGCTATGTTGCTTTGGATTTGAACTTCACGATCCTGAAATGATCGATCAATCCGCATTCCCAGCGCGGGTTGAACTTCGGCAAGGCAAATGTCTTGCGGTATAACCTGCCAAGATTTCCTTTGCCTTTGAAAAGGATCTTTTTCTCGTCCATGACGACGAGAGTCTCTGTATTGGACCAGAGGCATTTGACAGCTAGGTCGTAGGCTTCTTCCAAGCTCGGGATTCGTCCGGAGCATTTGATGGTATAAGCAAGTTTTCTTGCATAATATCCGCCCGTTCCTGTGACGATCTTCATCACGACCTTGTCGTCCTTCATGACAGTGACAAGCCCTTGAGCTCTCATTTTTCCTCCTTTCTTCAACTGTGCTAACTATATAATTTAATCATGAAAATATCAATTTAAAAAACCACCCATTTCGGGTGATCTTTTTAAGGTTACTTCTTGACCGTCTTTTTTGCTTTTGGCTTTTCTTCTGCCGTCGGCTTGGACATCATTCTCATGATACCGTCCAATTTCATATTTATGGCCTCCAGTTGCTTCCTGACCCCGTCATCTTGCGGTTTCGGGGAGAAATCCCTTCTTGGAGCATTGTCAAAGCTTTGTCTTGGCGCGCTTTCTCTTTTGCCGCCGAAGCAATCGCTGCAATATACCGGCTTGTCGCCGCTAGGCCTGAAAGGAACCTGGCATTTCTTGTGGCAATCATCGCAGACAGCGTCGTGCATGACGACTTCTCTTCTGTCCTTGTTGCCGCCAAAGCCGCCTCCGCGATTTCCGCCGAACCTGTTGCCGCCGCCTCGGTTGCCTCCAAAACCTCCTCTGTTGAATTTATCCATTGTTTAAAGCTGATTATCGGACTAATCCGCCTACTATGCATCATTTTGGGAATAAAAGCAACCTTTGGGACCGGGTGTATATGTGTGTTAGAATTATACG
The DNA here is from genome assembly GCA_041663745.1 of Minisyncoccota bacterium. GTDB lineage: Bacteria > Patescibacteriota > Minisyncoccia > Phycocordibacterales > GWA1-40-21 > Bog-1340. The sequence continues at coordinate 3,907 of JBAYMB010000021.1, read as the reverse complement.
GAAGAAGTCGAAAGGAACATTATAAATCAAAATATAAATAAAATGAGCAAGATATTGAAAGTTTTGGGCGTGCTCGTAGTGATCGTGCTGTTGGGAATAGCTTTTTCCTTCCTGATGCGCAGTTCAAATAATGTCTACACGAATAGCACTGTGAGCTCAAGCACAGATGTGGCAAGCACAAGCACGGACAAGACTGTGACGACAACGACTGCAAAGCCAAAGACGGTATCCTCGCAGACATCAACGAGCCGCGTATATGTGGACATAACGAACTTCGCCTTCAGCCCGAAAGCTCTGACCATCAAAGCGGGAACTACAGTGACCTGGACGAACAGGGACAGCGTCATCCATACCATCACGGCCGACAACGGAGGTCCGGCCAGTCCGAACATCGGCAAAGGGCAGACCTACAGCTTCAAATATACAAAAGCGGGGATATACGGATATCATTGTTCTATCCACAAGACAATGACAGGGACTATAATAGTGCAGTAAAAAATAAAACCCCACATCGTGTGGGGTTTTTGACATTCAAAAATATGATAATATATATCTCATATGAACAAAGAGGAGGCAAATAACATCGTGGAAGGATACAACCAAAGGCTCTCGTCTGGCAGTTCCATCAAACTAATCGATCTTTCGGGAGATTCATTGAAAGTGAAGTTCACTTGCCTCGACAAGACCGAATTTCTGGTCCAGGGCAGGAGGGTGACCATGGAAGAGGAACTGAAGAAGGAGATCGAAAAATATCTCAAAGCCAAGATTATAAACATAAAAGTAATTTTTGCATAAAATATGACATTTGACATTAGAACGGGAAATATAAATCTGATGGCATTGGGAGACAATGCTTTCATAGTGAGAGGGGGGAAGAAGATCAAGATCCCTTCCGTCAAAGAGGGAATCAAAGGATCACCGACGCTTGAAGATGGGGACAATCTTCTTTGCGGTCCAAAGAGTATGATACGCGTTGCGAGCGATTTCAACAAAGGAAAGGAGAATCCGATAGATGATTGGAAGCAGAATTCCTCAAAGACCGTGAATATGGGCCCGAACAGCGAACTTGCGGTCAGCGGATTTGAATCATGGGACAAGACGGACAAGGACAAGAAAAGGCACTATGGCTCCCTCATCAAGAACATCGAACTGAAGAAAGGCCTCTTCTCAGTGTCATACAGCAATACGGACGATATCCTCAAGACCCCAATTGCAGACGTCAAATTCCTTGGCACTGGAGGAAACACAGGCACTTTCGATGTATATGACGATATCCTGTACAGCAATGCTGGGGGAGAAAAAGGAGTTGAGTACACGAACAAAAGGACCAAAGTGACATTTTTGGCTAAATCAAGCATACCGTTTGAGGTGATTGTCACCAAAGACGGGATATACAAAAAGGGAATGCTCAAAATGGATGACATCTTCTCTTCGATGAACACTCTGGGCTTGACGTCATATTTCAGCGGACTGCTGTATGAATCGGTCCCTGAGATGGACCCTGCCAAGTTGGCAGAGTCATACAAAAGCATACCCAAGGGCATGGAGCAGGCTCTCGGAGCTTTTGATATGTTCAGCCAGATGACGCCTGAAGACCTGGAAAGGATGATGAAGATGAACGAAGCTCACGGCGCCAAGATCACCCCTGAGATGAAGGAACAGTTCAAAGAACTTCCGGATATGATGAAAAAGATGAAAAAGGAAGGATATATGGAACAAATGAAAAAGGCGACGGCCATGAGCAAGGGGATGATAGAGGGACTCGGTGATGCAGGGATTGATAGATTGACCAAAGCTACCTCGAAAGGAATGAAGCAGGCAAAAGAAACGCAAGGACAGATGTCCAAAATATACACAGGAGAGGGCAAGCAGGTGGATGCAAGCTCCATATTTGAGTCAAAGAGGGCGTATAAGCCACTGACGGATGCTAAAAAAGTCGCATGATGGCCGTAAAAAAATCAAAAAAGGAAGAGAGCGATTCTGAATTCATGAAAAGGATCATGAACATCAAAGAAATGGCGACCAAGAAGGCCGGCGAGGATCTTGGCGCATATGCAAAGGAAATGGAAGAGATCAAAGCCCAAGGCATGAGCGCAGGAAAGAATCTGGCGGAGATAGAGGAGTGCGAGAAGATAGCGGAGGAATTCAAAAAGAACCCTCCTTTGCTGACAGTAAGAGATATCGGGCTCATCACAGTAGAGCGGTCATATGACCCAAAGTTCCAAACCAAGATCGATCTCTTGAAAAAGCACGGCGTGTCATTTCCTTCCACGCAAAAAAGGACGACGATCCAACCCATTACCTTCCAATCATTCGGCAATGCATATGTCAAAAGAGGCGCCAAGAAGGTCAATCTCCCGAAAAGCTCCATGGACCTGCCTTTCATAATAAAAGACGGGGACATCATAGGAACGGAGAACAAGTCCTTCCTGCTTGATCTCAAAGACGAAGTTCAGGACGAGGAGAACAACTACTGGCACGTGTTCATGTTCCCGAACAGCGAGCTCAAGATCTCGATCAAGGAATCGGTCTCCCATCCAGCACCCGCCTACATGGTCCCGGAAAAAGTTCCTGATGCCGTCAAAAGAGGCTCCGCTTCCACGGTATATGAGCATAAGATAGAGAAGATAGAGCTCTTGAACGGATTGTTCAATATAAAGGTCAAGAAGAAAGGAAGAGATGTGAACAGACTGGTCCGATTTGCCTCAGGCTTTCCTGAGGTGGAGTTCCATCAATCCGGAGGACTTGCAAACGAGATGGTCAAAACTGAGATTGAAAAGGCCGTGAAAGCTCTTGGTGCCCCGTATCTGTCCAAAGTCGCTGGAACGCTCGGAGAGCTCAAGTCATTTGAGAGCAAGAAGGGAAGCGATGACATAAATTCCATGATCGAACTATACAAAGACGGCTCGGTCGTCATATTCAACACAAGCAATCGCATATCCCTCCCGGGTTCAAGCAAGCTGACGAAGAAGATATCAACGAGTATTGAGAATCCTGTCAAAATAACCGCTACTCGCGGTTCTCTGTACGAAACTGACGGAAAAAGCAATCCTGACCCGAGAGCCTCGGCTGTGATGAAGATGTGGCTGAACGTCTCCCAGTACATCTATTCCTTGAACGCAAAGAGTGAGATCGGCATGGGATCAAGCGGAAAGTCTTTGAGCGTAGAAGAGGCAGAGAAAATGCTCGAGTATTCGAAGACCTTGGGAGACAAGGATATGGAAAGCGCCGCAAAGACGATCTTGCAAAACAAGAAGAATGACGCAGAGATGCAGAAAGGCATAAAAACGCGATCGGCCGACAAGGAAGGAATGAGAAGAGAAGCCATGGAACAATTGAAATTCGCCGAGGAATCGGATGAGAAGGAATTGATAGAGGTGGCCAAAGCCCAGCTTAAGGCCATAGATATGCCGGAGATCGGCCCGAGCCAGGCGGAATACGAGGATAAGGCGCTGAAGATGGCCGAGAGCATCTACAACAAGGTCGGTTCGCTAGTTGAGGCCAATCTTCCTCCATATGGCAGTCCGGGCGATGCTGTTGTATAATATCAAGCATAATTTATTAACATCTAACAATCAAAAACATGGGATTTATGGACGATATGGTGAACAAGGTAAAGAACGAGGTAAGCTGGAAGGTAGGACAGGGAGTTTCAAGCGGGATAAGCAAAGCTTCCTCCAAGATATTCGAGAAGAAGGCTAAAGTCCCGAAATGCCCGAAATGCGGCAAAGAGATAACAGATCCTGCATTGAAATTCTGTCCAAGCTGCGGAGCCAAGCTTTTGGCAACCTGCCCGAAATGTAATATCGACTATCCTATCGGCACGAAATTCTGCACTCAGTGCGGAGAACCTCTGAAGTGGGACTAGGAACCAAAAAACGCCTGAATGTTCAGGCGTTTTTTCGCG
>JBAYMB010000020.1:0-9390 GCA_041663745.1 Minisyncoccota bacterium | reverse complement strand
TCCTTGCAGGAAAAGGCCCCATCTTGAATCGAAACCTTCGGCGGCCACTCATTGACATCCATGTATTTTAAAAACAGATTCCCGGGATATTTGAAAGTCATCTTCTGCTTGCTGTCAGTGAAGGTTTTCCATAGCTCTGTGCTCAGGACAGCATGATCTTGCGTAACATTCTTGTTCAATTGCCAAAGAGAATAGTTCAGGAAGCCGGCAAAAGTGACCCAGAGGATGTAAGGCAGGAGAAGCCATGCCGCTGTTTTTGAGATCTTTGCAAAAGAGACGATCATGGCGATAATTGCGAGCCAAAGGACCGTTATCTCTACAAAAGCAAGCCCCGGGTTATGTTCCCCGAAGAATATCACTGACCAGAAAGTGTTCAAGATTAATTGAACGATGAATATTGAAAGTGCTATCTTCACATCCTTTCGCCCAAGCCCCTTTTTCCAAATGATAAATGCAGAGATGCCCATGAGCATGAAAAGTATCGTCCAAACAGGAGCGAAGACCCAGGATGGAGGGTTCTGACTTGGCTTAATGAGGTATGCATACCACGTTTGAATTGAAGGATAGGTGAAGATCGAACCAATCACCCCGGCAAGTTCCGAGACCAATACGACAAAGACGAGCTTTATGGCGTCTTTTTTGCTTACGCTATTCTCCTTTCCCCACTGCCAGCGTGGCTTCTCTCCCTTTTTGTAGCAAACATATATCAATATCAAGGCAAAAAAGATCGTTTGCCAGACTATTTTCACTGAAGCTTCGCTTTCAGTACCAGACCCGTTAGATACAGCCAAAGAATTCAAAATGACGAGCGCTACAAATCCAAGAATGACCAGCCATCCTTGCCATTTCACAGGTGTCCATCCCCAGCCATATATCTTGTTCTTGAACCAATATCCCTTGGGGTTGTCTCTCACATAATCCATGTATTCTTTGAACATATGGTGAATGATACATTAAAAAACGATATTTTACAATTTTGGACAATAAAAAATGCCCGAACCTGAATGGTTCGAGCACTGTTTGGTCATGGGTCTAGGCCGCTTTCGGATGTTTATCGGTTCGCTGCATGACTCCCCTGTCAAAAGACAGACATGGGCGAGAGCTTCCAGTTTGCTCCCTCTCACCCTGAGCACCACGATTTCCTCCTCGCTTGTCCTAAGGTCCGATAACGTAAACCTGTTTTCACGGATTATCGCCATCAGCTTGAAAATCAAGGTTTCATAGAACCTGGTTCCGATACGCAAACGCTCTAGCAGCTCGATGGCTTGCCTTTTGTAGTCGTGCATGACGTTTCCTCCCCATGCTGAGTCTGCCGATTAGTCGTTTTTAATATAAAGTCAAGAGAAATTAAAAAACCGCCCACTTGTTGGCCAAATTGGCGGTTTTTGATCATTTAAACTTCTACTTCGGACAATGGAGCTTATTGAAATACTCCGACTGTCCCTTAAGCCAGACAATGAACTCTTTCAGAGCCTCCCCGGATCTTGGGCCGAGCTTCCGTTTGACCGAAGGACCCGTGCCTGCCTCGTGGAGGATGATCTCGTTCACCCCGCTGTTTCTCAAAAGGAAGCCTTTTAGAAATTCATCCGTTCGAACTTCCTTTGGGCTTTCCAACACAAATTCCATGATTTTCAAGTATTCTCCCACTGTTGCCATGGTGAAACTCCTGTGAAAGATTGACTTCTCAAACTACAAAATACCATATAGCCTTGAAAAGTCAAGGATTTTGGGCAATGTGCGCTCGGGAGGACTCGAACCCCCAACGACAGTTCCGAAGACTGTTGTGATATCCATTTCACTACGAGCGCAATATCTCGCTAATAATACGCTAAAACAAGCACAAATCAAATATTGTTGACTACAATATTTTGTTATTTTTATATTTTATGTATAATACGCTAGTGAGTGATCGCGGGCATAGTTTAGTGGTAAAACAGGATCTTGCCAAGATTCAGTCGAGGTTTCGATTACCTCTGCCCGCACTACAAAAACAAAAATTTGAGAAGATCAAATAATTTTTTATTTTATAAAATTTTTTAAAAAGACATCAGAATTTGCTTTAAAGACATATAACAACACATTCTGAAGATCATAAAATACACATTTTGTTTTTAGCTTTAAAAATAAAGGGTTTTTAGACCCAAACTGTGGATAACTATGTGTATATGTTAATTAAAGACACCTTTCAAATCTAAAGGAAAAAGTCATTTTCTGACGTCTTTTATTGATAATACGGCTAATTATATAGATATATTGGGTAAACTGTCCTTGAAATACACCCTGTCCCTTAAAAGTGTTACTAAGAAACGTTTTGACATGTTTCACGCGAAACATATCGAAAGTTACCAAATCTTGAACATAAAGCGCCTTATATGCCAAATAACCCTTATTTTACATAGTTTATGCTTGTTTCACATGAAACTGCCAAGATATAGCTGTTTTAGGATGTTTCGCGTGAAACATACAAAAAGCCCAGCTTTTGCCGGGCTTTATTCTAAGAAACTACCGTAGAAAGACTGAATCGGGCCACTGCGAAAGATAATCGTGTTATTCTTTTCCAGAGTCAGCGGAATGCCGATCCTGATGCCAAGGGGAAGCCTGTGGCCGGTCAAAGCGGTACCTTCTTTGAACTTGGATATTTTTCCGCGAGTACAATCTTTCACCTTTCTCACTTCAATCGTAGCATTGCCGTTGGATTTGACTTCAAAAACCGATTTCTTGGTGATTACTTTCATTTGGGATCAAACCTCCGGTTTGTTAGCTTCTACTCTTAACTTATACCTAATATATCCTTTGTCAATAGAATTTATATCTTAAAATGTCCTTTATATAAGCCACATAATCAATGTCCTTTATAGTCAATTTGTCCTTGTCAAGTTATCCACAGGTATGTCCTTTACATGTCCTTTAGAAAGACTTATAATTGTAGCCGGATAATATTTTGGAACGTCAGACAAAAATAATGATGCAACTCATATTTTGTTCTCCTTAAACGTTTCAAAGCAGTTCTTTCAAGAAGACCTGATCAGTCTTCGAACAGAAAGTTTGGTTTGGTGATATTTTAGCTTTTCTTCCTTACGAATCCTTCTCAATTTATTTATATTTAAATGGTAAGATTCAATAGGAGATGAGGTTTCACGAGACCCTATCTTTCGACAACCGTCTGAGCACCTTAAACCGTCTTAGGCGGTTTTTTTATTGCAATTCAAGCAACACAGGACAATGATCGCTCCCAAATATATCATCCAATATCTCAGCTTTCCTTATCTTCCCCTTCAAACTTAGAGAAACGAAGAAATAGTCTAATCTCCATCCGTCATTCCTGTCTCTGGCGAAGCTTCTCATATCCCAGTATGTATATGCATCCTTCTTTTCCTCATGTAGGAAGCGAAAGGTGTCTATGTATCCTTTTTTCACAACCTCATCAAGCCAAGCCCGTTCAACAGGCAAAAAGCCCGTATTTTCCTTATTTTCCTTGGGTTTTGCCAGGTCTATTTCCCCATGGGCGGTATTCACATCTCCGCAGAAGACTATATTCTTGCCCTGTTTCTTTAATTTTTCAATGAATTTGAGAAATGCGTCATAGTATTCAAGCTTGAACTTCAAACGTTCCGGTCCACCTCCTCCGTTAGGGAAATATACGTTCAGAAGGACAAAATCCTTGAAATGAGCCACAAGAGTACGGCCTTCATCATCGAATTTCGATATGCCAATGCCATATTCAACCTTTTCCGGTTCAATTTTGGAGAAAATAGCCACTCCGCTGTATCCTTTCTTCACTTTTGAATGATCGAAGTATGAGAAATATCCGGCAGGGGAGCGGACCTCTTCCGGAAGCTGTTTTGGGTGGGCTTTGGTCTCTTGGAGACATACAATATCAGAGTCTGTCTCGAAAACGGCGTCAAAAGCGCCTTTTTTGTGAACAGCGCGAAGGCCGTTTACGTTCCAAGATACAAGTTTCATGACAGGATTATATCATTTTCAAGGGAGGAGGGAAATAAAAGAAAGACCCGAAGTTTCCTTCGGGTCTTTTGAGCATCTCTCATCCAACTACGCGTCCGGCGAGCCACCAAAGATCTTTAGGCGGAAAGAGGTCCGTCAAAGGTCTCCCTGGCCTTTCATTGAACGAATCCCTGTCCATCTCGGTGAGCTCCACTCTGATCGCCGGCTCATGCTCCTCCAAGCACTTTTCACACGGCAATCCCGGAGAATCAGGATGTTTGCTGCATTTTTCCAAATCTTCCATCCACCATTGGCTTGTTATCTTAGGCATTTGCCACCTCGCAAAGTTAAAGGACTTTGATATGAAGTCTAGCTTTAAGCACATCGTTTTGTCAATCAGCCCCTGTTCTTCCCATGGAAGTTCTTGTGGATATCTCGGAGATGCTTATCTGTGATGTGGGTGTATATCTGGGTCGTTGTGATGTTCGCATGGCCGAGCATCATCTGTACGGAACGCAGGTCGGCGCCGTTCTTCAGGAGGTCCGTGGCAAAAAGATGCCTCATCACATGCGGAGTGACCTTCTTCGATATGCCCGCCTTGACCGCATATTGCTTTATCATCCTCTCAACGGATCGGGGAGTGAGGGCTCCCGATATCTCGGTCGCCTTTTTATCGGCATCCTTTATGGGCGAAGCTATTTGGGTAAAAAGGGCATCGGACATATCATCTCTCTTGTCCAAATAGTCCTTGAGCGCATCTTTTGCTTCCTCTGAAAGGAAGACGACTCTGACTTTTTCCCCCTTTCCTCGGACGGAGAACTCATCGGAATCAAGATCAATATCTCTCGGCAGGGAACAGAGCTCGGAGACGCGGAGACCTGTGGAGAAGAGAAGCTCAAGTATGGCTTTGTCTCGCAGACCTTGCAGGTTGCTTGTGTCGGGAGATTTCATGAGGCGTTTCAGGTCCTCATCAGAGATTAAATCCAAAGACCTCTCGCCGACCTTGGCAAGCTCTATCCTTTCCGGCGATATCGTATCTATCCCTATCTTCTGGGCGTACTTCAGATATGACCTGAGGGCAATGAGGTAGTAATTTTGGGTCCTTTTCTTGAGATTTTCCACTCTCCCGGCCTTTACATTCTTGGAAGCCGGCTGTCTGTTCAAGTACAGCCTGTATTCCCTGAAGATATTGTCCGTGATCTTCTCCGGCTCTATGTCCCCGGTGAACTCGATGAACCTATCAAGATATCTTTCATAGTTCACGACAGTCTTCAGGCTTCTGCCTCTTTCTATCTCAATGTATTCAAGGAATTGTCTTTTGAGGTCAGAGAGTTTCATATGGGAGTATTGTATCATGTCGGAAAATATTTTAAAGACCATATATCTTGCGATTTTTAAGGAAATATGCTAAATTATACTCATGTTATCAAAGACAAAAAAACAGAAGGTCATAAAGGAGGTTGCGCTCCACGATGCAGACACCGGCTCCCCGGATGTTCAGATAGCCATGCTCTCAAAGAGGATAGAGGAATTGACCAAGCATTTGAAGAAGAATCCCAAGGATAATCACTCAAGGAGAGGACTTCTCGGAATGGTCGCAAGCAGGAGGAAGCACTTGAAATATCTCCAGAAGAACGCCCCGAAGAGATACGATGCTATATTGAAGAAAGCGGGGTTGAAATAAAAAACCGTCTCAAAACGGTTTTTTTGTGCATGTGGTAGAATGGTCAAGCGGTCGATGTTATCAATTTTTTAATGAATATAAAACATGGCAGTCATAAAACACAAGAATCAGAGAGTTGGAATTTTCATAGATACGCAGAACCTATATCATTCTGCAAAGAATCTATACGGCGGAAAGGTGAATTTCGGACAAGTGGTCAAAGAGGCCTTGGATGGAAGGGTTTTGATACGCGCAACGGCATACGTCATCACGACGGAATCAGGGGACGAGAAGAGCTTCTTTGAGGCTTTGGGCAAAGTTGGAATTACGATAAAGACGAAGAATCTGCAGATATTCCCCGGAGGAGCAAAGAAGGCGGACTGGGATGTCGGCATGGCGATAGACGCCATATCGCTCTCGCCTAAGCTTGATGCAGTCATCCTCATCACAGGAGACGGGGATTTCATACCACTAGTAGAATACTTGAAAGTGGTGCAGGGATGCCAGGTGGAATGCGTCTCGTTCGGAAAATCAACCTCGTCAAAGCTCATGGATGTCGTAGACGATTTCATGGATCTCGACAAGGACCCGTACAAATACATGATAGGGTCGATCTCGAGAAGAAGAGTGTAAATAAATAGGCCGGTTCCTTCTTGGGAACCGGCCTTTTGTTTTTCACTTCTTGTGGATATTGACGAAAGTATCCGGAACTTCTCCTTGGATGCCCTTGTTCCTCCTGATGAGGTCAAGAAGCACCACATATCCTTTCTTCTCGTGATTCTTATGGACATTGACCATCTGGATGAAGGTCTTGATGCCACTGCCGTTCTCCAGGCGGTTGCCGAACTTGATCGAGAATCTGCGCCACTCTCTCTTTGTTTCCTCAAGTGCCTCCTGTGTCTGTTTTTTTGTGGCTTGGACCGTCCTTTCCTCAAGTTTTCGGTCGAGGGACCAGAACTTCTCGAGCATTTTCGCAGCAGAGAGTGTCTCAGGGGCCTTCTTCAGAAGCTTCGGCAGAACCATGATCAAATCCTCCGTGTATGATGACTCCGCTTGGAGTATTAGCATAATTATTAGATTCTGTCAACTATTTTAAAAAATCAATTATATGGTACTTTTAATCCATTACTAGTTTAATCAGTGGTCTTTGGATATGCAGCTTGGAACATCTTGTTCTGACCTGAAATTCAGAGGTCACTCAATGAAATGCAAAAAAGGGAATTTTCCACCGAACTTGGGGGAAAGAAGCTTGTTGCCGAGTTCAATGATTGGGCCGAGAATGCGCACGGTTCTGTTGTTTTGAGATATGGGGAGACAGTGGTGCTTGCAACCGCAGTGATGTCGAAGAATGCCAAGGAAGGACAGAGATTCTTTCCCTTGACCGTAGATTACGAAGAGAAGTTCTACGCCACCGGGCAGATCTTGGGCTCAAGATACACGAGAAGGGAGGGAAGGCCGTCGGATGAGGCGATACTTTCCGGAAGATTGGTGGATAGGACCATAAGGCCGCTCTTTGAGCAGTGGATCAGGAATGAGATACAGATAGTCATCACAGTTTTGTCTTTGGACCAGGATGATCCGGATGTTTTGGGTGTCATTGCCGCATCGCTTGCCCTTGGAGTATCAAAGATACCTTTCAACGGTCCGGTCAGCTCTGTGAGAATTGGAAAGCACAAGAACAACGGCTTCCAGACGAACCCTACATACGTCGAAAGAGAGAATGAGACATACGAAGTGGACCTAATGGCCTGCGGAAAGGACGGGAATATAAACATGATAGAGCTTGCCGGGGATGAGGCACAGGAATCCGTCATTGTCGATGCATTGAAACAGGCATCAGTTGAAATTGAGAAATTGAATGCTTGGCAGAAGGAGATATTTGCAAAGATCGGCGTGAAAAAAGTCGTTCTAGAGGAGCCGGAGATGCCAAAATCAGTCAAAGACCTCTTTGAAAAGAATATTTCGGGAAAATTCGAGAAATATGTCATGAGCGGGATCCCGGGACACGAGAAGATAAATGAGATATCGGATGAATGGATGAAGATTGCTGAGGAGTCTTTGAGCGAAGAGGATTTTGTCCATGCAGAAAAATACATCGAGGAAAAGCTTGATGAATTGATTCATGAACAGGTGCTGAAGCATGACAAGAGGGCGGACGGGAGGAAGATAGACGAGCTTCGCCCTATTTCTGCCCAAGCAGGGGGAATTTCCTCCGTTCTTCACGGTTCAGGCATCTTCTACAGAGGAGGAACTCACATACTTTCCGTCCTGACGCTTGGCGGTCCGAAAGACGCCCAGGTCATAGAAGGGATGGAAGACCAGCAGGAAGCGAAAAAATTCATGCATCACTATAACTTCCCTCCATTCTCAACAGGAGAGACCGGAAGGATGGGCGGAACGAACAGAAGAATGATAGGACACGGGGCGCTTGCAGAAAAAGCTCTGCTTCCCATGATCCCAAAGTCGGAAGTCTTCCCATATACGATAAGATTGGTATCGGAAGCCCTTTCTTCAAACGGCTCCACATCGATGGGCTCTGTTTGCGCATCATCCCTTGCCCTCATGGACGGCGGAGTTCCTCTGAAGAAACCGGTTGCAGGAATTGCCTCAGGTCTCATGACCGACGGAAAAGGGATGTACAAAGTTTTGACCGACATCCAAGGCCCAGAAGACCACTTCGGCGACATGGATTTCAAGGTTGCCGGCACGAGAGACGGGGTCACAGCGATACAGATGGATGTGAAAGTTGACGGAGTTCCCGTTGCCATACTTGCCCAGGCTTTTGAGAAGGCAAAGCAGGCCAGGCTCCAGATACTTGATGTCATGAAGGGCGCCATTGCCGAACCAAGGAAAGATATCTCGGAGAATGCGCCGAAGATAATAACGTTGAAGATCAAACCGGACCAAATCGGTGGAGTTATAGGTTCTGGAGGGAAGACCATCAAAGCCATAAAGGAGAAGACGGAGGCGGAGATAGACATCGAGGATGATGGAACGGTATATCTCACAGGAAAGGGAGATTCCGTGGAGAAAGCGAAGAAGATAATAGAGGGGATGACACATGAATACAAAGCTGGGGAGAAATTCGATGGCGAGGTCGTCAGGATCGAGGCCTTCGGAGCATTTGTGAACATCGGATACGATACTGACGGGCTAGTACATGTCTCAGAGATCGCTCCTTTCAGAGTGGAGAACATAAAAGACTATTTGAAGCTCGGGGACAAGGTGCCGGTGGTGGTGAAGGAAGTTGATGAGAAAGGCAGGATCAGTCTGTCCATAAAGGCGGTGAATCCTAACTTCATCAAACCGAAGGTCAAATAAAACTTGATTCACATGTATGCGCATGGTACCATTTAAGGGCCATGAAACCGTATACATACAGGGTGATAATAGAAAAGGATGGAAAGTATTTTCACGGGAGCGTCCCAGCTCTTTCCGGTTGTCACACATTTGGAAAGACCATCGAGGAGACGAGAAAAAATCTCAGGGAAGCCATAGAGCTTTATCTTGAAGTGCTAAGAGAGGAGAAATCAAAGATTCCGGAGGATACGGGCATAGAATCATTCGAGACAGTCTTCATACCTTTCAGGAAGTCATATGTCTAAGATCTCTCCTGTAAAACCGAAGGAGCTTGTTCGGTTTCTTGTTTCCATTGGTTTTTGCGAGGTCAGGACAAAAGGCAGTCATATGATCATGAAGGACAAAGATGGGAATATGACCGTCGTTCCAATGCATGCCGGAAAAGACATACCCGTTGGCACTCTCATCGCCATTTTAAGGGATAT
>JBAYMB010000019.1:0-11802 GCA_041663745.1 Minisyncoccota bacterium | reverse complement strand
AGCCACTAACATGCCAACATTATTCCTAGCCGAAGACGATACATTGATGGTTCGAATGTACGCAAGAGCTTTCAAGACAAGCGGTTTTGACCTGAAGGTCTCTTTTGACGGAGAGGATGCCATCAAGACTTTGAAAGCCATGGACCCGAAGCCCGTTGCTGTCATTTTGGACATCATGATGCCGAAGAAGAGCGGTTTTGAGGTTCTGAAGGAAATGAAGGAAGATACCAATCTTAAATCCATACCGGTCATAATACTGACGAATCTTGCAGGGACTCAAGACGAGGATACCGGGATGAATCTCGGAGCGGACCTGTATCTCGTGAAGAGCCGGTACTCTCCGAGCGAGACCGTCATAAAGGTGGAGGAGATGATAAAAAATAAAAAATAATATTTCTATTTCCAGCGTTTTCTGCTAGTATGTGTCAGTCATGAACATACGCAATTTCAGCATAATAGCCCACATAGATCACGGCAAATCCACTCTGGCGGACAGGATGCTTGAGATCACGAATACCATAGAAAAGAGGAAGATGATGGACCAGGTCCTTGATTCCATGGAACTTGAGCGCGAGAGGGGAATAACCATAAAGATGCAGCCTGTGCGCATGAAATGGGCTTTAAACGACGAGGATTACGTCATGAACCTCATTGATACTCCGGGGCACATAGACTTCTCATACGAGGTCTCAAGGGCCCTAAAGGCCGTTGAGGGTTCCATCCTTCTCGTGGATGCGACACAGGGCGTGCAAGCCCAGACTTTGACCACGCTCAATATGGCGCGAGAATCGGATCTTGTCATAATCCCAGTTGTCAGCAAGATAGACTCTCCTCTCGCAAGGGCCAAAGAGGTCAAAGAAGAGATAGCAAAACTTTTGGATATAGATGAGAGTGAGATTTTGGAGGTCTCGGGAAAGACGGGAGAGGGAGTTGCCGATCTTTTGAACGAGGTCATAAAAAGGATACCTGCTCCAAAGGGTGAATCAGGGGAGAGCAACTATGAACTTAAAACAGATGAAAGGTCTTTCAGGGCCTTGGTCTTTGATTTCAAATACTCAAATCACAGCGGAGTGACGGTCTTCGTCAGGGTCTTCAACGGGGAAGCAAAAAGGAATACTCCTCTCACGTTCAAAGTTTCTGGAAAATCGTTCACTGCTGTGGAAGTAGGGATATTTTCCCCATCAGAGGTTGCCAAAGAGACCTTGTCCGCAGGAGAGATCGGATATATCGTGACGGGAATAAAGGAGTCGGACATTGCTTCGGTCGGAGACACCATTTCTCACATAAATGACACACAGCCGCCGCTACATGGATATTCAAGGCCTTCCCCTGTCGTTTGGGCATCCATATATCCGGAAGGTGCCGATGATTTTGCCATGCTCAAATTGGCTTTGGGAAAGTTGAGGCTTTCCGATTCATCCTTCACATATGATGAGGAGACCTCGGGAACTTTGGGAAGGGGTTTTCGATGCGGATTTCTGGGAATGCTCCACTTGGAGATCATCGTTGAGAGATTGAAAAGGGAGTTCAATCTTCAATTGATCGTGACCACTCCGAGTATTAACTATGAGATAACATTCAACAACGGAAGGAAGGAGATGATCTTCTCCCCGTCACTTTTCCCTGAAGACCACGAGATATCAAAGATAATGGAACCGTGGGTGAGAGTCAGGATCATCACTCCCGGGCAATATATCGGGTCCATAATGCAGCAGCTATACGACCACGAGGCACTGATTGGAGACTCCGAGAGCTTCGGGGACAATAGGACGTCTCTGACGCTTGAAATGCCTCTTCGAGAGCTCATGAGGAACTTCTTCAATGAATTGAAAAGCATTACTTCTGGATATGCTTCCATATCATATGAGATGATAGGGATGAGGGAGGCTGATGTGGTCAAGATGGAGATCTTGGTCCATGACGAGCCTGTGGCGGCATTTACAAAGATCGTCGCAAGAAGGAGAATCCAAGAGGAGGCGGACAGCACGGTTGAGAAGCTCCACAAGATCATCCCAAGGCAGATGTTTGCTTTCAAGATCCAAGCGAAGGCGACAGGAAGGATAATTGCTTCAAGGTCAATGTACGGAATGAAGAAGGATGTCACGGATTACTTATACGGCGGGGATATCACGAGAAAGATGAAGCTCAGGGAGAAGCAGAAGAAAGGGAAGAAGAGGATGAAGGAAAGGGGAAGAGTGAACATCACCCAGGATGTCTTCTTGAACATGATGAAGCAGGAATAGGGCTTTGCCAGATATCATTTATTTGGTATAATCAGATTATGAACAGAAAAGGATTTACACTCATAGAACTTCTAGTGGTCATTGCCATCGTAGGCATACTCTCTTCCGTTATCTACACCAATATCACAGGTTTGAGAGACAGGGCCAAGGTGACGGCTGGAATACGATTTGATTCTTCCACCTTACACTCAATTGGAGATCAGCTTGTGGGAGAGTGGTTGTTTAATGAGGGCGCTAATTCCGCAATTGATACTTCTGGAGCTGGAAATAATGCAGTTACTGCAACTTGGCCCATATGGTTACAGACTGGTGGATATAACAACAAAGGAGCGTATAGCTTCAACGGAAGCGGTTATCTTGATCTCCCAAGCACAACAAACCTTAATTTTGAAAGGACCAATCCGTTCGCTATTTCCGCATGGATAAAAATGACCAGCAGTGTAGGAAGTATTGTTTCAAAAATGAACAATTCAACTCCTTATACAGGGTATGATGTATCAATGACCGATGATGGGAAGATAATGTTTTTCATCATAAACACAGTGACCACCAATGAAATATTGGTTGCGAGCATCAGGACCGTAAACGATGACAAATGGCATCATGTTGCCGCAATATATGATGGTTCAAGCAGCGCTTCAGGCGCAAAGATCTATATTGACGGAAGTTTGTCCCCAGTAACCACTACTTATGATTTACTGACAGGTTCGATAGTGAACGCCTATCATCTGCATATAGGAGCAAGAACTGGAGGAAATAACTTTATCGGTTCGATAGATGATGTCCGTATCTACTCATCAGCTCTTTCCGGTTCAGACATACAAAAGTTGTATGCAGATGGGATCTCATCTCATGAAGTGGCTGCTATCACCAAATAGGGGTATATAGCAATACCATGCTTATGATTATAAGTATGCATATCACGGTCCAAACGATATTTATGGTCTTCTTTGTGTTTTTGTGGAAAAGCATCATATAATATATAATATCACGATATATGCTAGATTTCCAACAAAAAAGGAAGCTTAGGCAGGTCATATACTCAAGGGCGATGCTTGTACTTCTGCTCGTTCTCGTGGTATTTTTGGTCCATTCCACATACGGCGTATATGAGAAGGAGAAGCTCAGCAAGGAGGAATATCTCTCTGCCAAGAAGACATATGACAATCTTGTCGCTCAGGAATCCAATTTGAGGGTGAAAATAGACAAGTTGGGCACGGAAAGCGGTCTTGAGGAGGAGATAAGGAGCAAATTCAGCGTAGGGAAGCCCGGAGAGACTGTGGTCGTCGTGGTGAACAACACAAGCTCTACAAGCCAAGAGACAGGACCAAGCGCGGGTTTTTGGCAGGGGATCATAGATTGGTGGCATGATTGATGCGGGTGTAATTTAGTGGCAGAATGCGGCCTTCCCAAGGCTGATACGCGGTTTCGATTACCGCCACCCGCACAGAGTGTGATATAATGGACAGCAATAGTTTAATCAAATAAAAAATATGGCAAAGACAAACAAGAAGGTGATAATATACTCGACCCCGACCTGCCACTATTGCATCATGGCAAAGGATTTCTTCAAAGAGAATGGGATCGCATATGAGGCGTTCGATGTCCAGTCCGATCTTGTAAAAAGGAAGGAAATGATCTCAAAGAGCGGACAGATGGGAGTGCCTGTCATATTCGTCGATGACGAGCTTGTCATGGGCTTTGATGAGGAGAAGCTGAAGAAACTGCTTAATGTGAAGTGATATCCGCCCTTGGGCGGATGTTTAAATGAACCCAAAATTATGACTTGAACTGATTTTGGGTTCTGTTATAATATATCGTATGGGTAAAGCACAAATATCAAAAGAAAAGATATCAAAAATAATAGAATTAAGGAGGAAGGGGTTGAGTCTAAATGAAATTAGAAAGGAAGTACTTGTAGGAAAGAGTACGATTTTTAAATACTTGAAAGGTGTAAAAACACCATTTGATCTGAGGAATACCGGAAGTATCAGAAAGTCAAAGAGGGAATGGGAATATGCTAGAGGTATAGCAAGTAATCTCATAAAGACTATATCTGGCAAGGAAAGGATGTTAATCCTCGCTTGTCTCTACTGGGGAGAAGGCAATAAGAAGGAATTGAACCTTATAAATAGTGACCCAGACCTTATTCGTATTTTCATAAGTTGTTTAATGGATATTGGAGTCAAAAAAGAAGACCTTTTGGTATCAGTCAGGATGTATGAAGACATGAATATCGGTAAAGTACAAAATTTTTGGTCGAAAATAACCGGAGTTGGAAAAAACAGCATGAAAAAAGCTGATATTTTAGTCGGTAAAAAAATAGGAAAATTAGAATATGGCATGTGCAGAGTAAGGGTTAGAAAAAGTGGCACGTATTTCAAATTGATTATGAGTATGGTAGATTTAATCAGGTCAGGAGTTTAACAGGTTTTTAGTTATTTTTGTCCCCGTAGTTCAATGGATAGAACAAGGGCGTCCTAAGCTTTAGATGTCGGTCCGATTCCGGCCGGGGACACAGTGTGATATAATTAAAATATGGACCCAGAAGACAAACAATTTTTGAAAAAGACCCTTGAATTGACGCAGGAGAACAACAAGATCCTGCGTAGTATTAGAAGGTCCAACAGATGGTCCGCTTTCATGAGAGTGATATACTGGGCCATCATCATAGGAGCTTCAGTCTGGTCATACAATTTCCTCCAGCCGTATTTGAAGACGGTACTGAATGCGTACGAGACCATGCAAGCGAATATGGGTAACCTCAATTCAACTGCAGGCAATGCCCAAGATTCAATACAGGACATGCTGAACAAGATCAGACAATAATTGAAAAAATATCAAACTTAGTGTAATATCTCCTTGTTATATGCCGAGGTAGCTCAGTTGGTAGAGCATTCGCCTGAAGAGCGAGTGGTCGGCGGTTCGAACCCGCCCCTCGGCACAAATAAAAACTACCAATTTTTTGGATTGGTAGTCTACTTCTTATTTTACTAATCACCATCTTTCCAATTATAGCTATTCAACTGTCCGCAATTTCCTTGTTGGCTTTGCAGGAATTGAAGAAGAGGTGGAGAAATCCTTCCCACATTTTCCAAGTAATAGATGATATTGTTTCTGGCATCGCCAGTGATATATCCTTCCTTGCTGGTGCCAAGTTTGATCATGTCTTCACAAGAAACTTTAAGAGCTTGCCCAAGTTCCAAAAGAGCTTTGTGCGAGCATAAACCATTCTCGGTCAGGAAATCCTTGAAACCAGATATTCCAGGCTCGTCCTTGATGTTACTGTCTGCCTCAACAACTTCATTTAAACCACTCAAGTGTCTTTCGAGTAGCCATGCCATGGCAAGTCCTTTCTTTTTACAAAAATGTGTCGTTCAAACAACTAACCTAAACCTGATGTTATACCCGATAATTTTTATGTCAAGATTTGATTATTTTTTCATCAGAATAACCGCCTTTCGGCGGTCATTCTATCTATCCATTCTTCACTTTGACCTTCGCTTGCTTGTTCTTGTCCAATTTAGGCATCCGTATGGTCAGAAGACCGTTCTTGTTCAAGGCTTCTGCTTCCTCAACCTCTATCTCTTGTGGGAGCACTATGGTCCTGGAGAAGGAACCCCAAAAGAGCTCTTTGTGGAAAAAATCGCTGTCTGAGAAGTCGTTTGATTCCTCCCTTGTGCCTTTTATGGTCACCATATCCCTTGTTATGGAAATGTCTATATCCTCGGGCTTCACTCCGGCAACCATGGCTTTGACCACGATCTCCGTGGGAGTCTGGTACATATCGACAGTAAGCTGTCCTCCCATCTCCTCATCAAGCTCCTCCATCTCATCCACCTTTTCTATATCCGTATCGTCATTGGCCTTGGCCATTCCCGTAAGTCTTGCAAAAAAAGATCTTTTTTTCATTGAAATTAAATAAAATTATAATAATATCGACTATATCCTTTTGGTCTTCATGTGCTTTATCCTTTCAAAGGCTAGTAGGACCATTATAACAGCAAACCATATTATTTCCAATGATATGGAGTATCCATCGGAGCTTCCGAGCATGAAGAAGTTGAACCCCGAGTGCAGTATTATGGCGAACAGCACCCCGAAGATTATCCAAAAGATCCTTCTTAGGCGGGAATTGAAGAAATGGAAGCCTATGAATATGCCTATGCTTGCCGAGGATATGGTGTGAAGCAGGGTGGCCCCTATGAACCTCATATTACCGTTTACGATGCTCAGACCTATGTCATTGCTGCTTATAGGCTCTATGAGGAACAGGACGTTCTCAAGGGCGGCGAAGCCTAGAGCTGTGGTGATCATGTATATGATCGGGTCTATGGGCTCATCGTCATCCTTTGACCTCAGGACGAATATGAACGCGGAGATGAACTTCAAAGTTTCCTCTATGATTGGCGCAAAGATGATGATCAGTATGAATTTGCCGAAATCGACATTCTTCAGGGCCGCAAGCTTCTCTATCCATGGCACTATCGGGCTGGAGGATAAAAGGCTTTGAAAGTCTATGTCAAAGACCAATTTCTCGAATAAGAGGGAGAAGAGGACGGCAACGGCGCCGCCTACGAATGCAAGGGCAATCATGTTCCTCGGTTCAGGATTTTCCTTGTCCTCCCTTGTCCAAAAGAATAGCCAGATCACAGCCGGGACTATGCCGCCTAAAAGAGCGTAGAAGGTGGATGTTAGGCTGTGAAATATTTGATCCATTTTATTTTGTCGGCCATTCCTCTATCATGAGCAGTTTTCCATTGTCTATCTCAAGCTGCCATATCTCCTCTGTGAGGAATGGCATGAACGGATGGAGGACTTTGAGCACCACTCGGAGTGTTTGGAGCAGGAACTGCTTTCGGGATTCTTTTTCCGCATCGGAACTGTCCCCGTTAAATATCTTCTTGCTGTCTTC
Organism: Minisyncoccota bacterium; assembly: GCA_041663745.1. Taxonomy (GTDB): domain Bacteria; phylum Patescibacteriota; class Minisyncoccia; order Phycocordibacterales; family GWA1-40-21; genus Bog-1340. Next base: position 4,644 of record JBAYMB010000019.1, on the reverse strand, counting down.
AAGTATGATGTCCGCCAGGCCGTTCCAGACATAGTGGTATATCTTGTCGCTTGCCATGTAGAACCTGTAATCTTCCATGTCCTTCGTTATGTCATCCACTATGTTGTCTCTCTCGGCTATGAGTATCTTGTCGTTGTCGGTGAATTGAACAAAATCTTTATCATATTTTGTATTTTGAGTTGATTCCAAGATGAATCTGGTTATGTTCCAAACCTTGTTTGCGAAGTTTTTGTACGTTTTTATTTTGTCTTCAGAGATCTTGAAATCAGTTCCTGGCGTGTTTGCGACAATAAGAGACATCCTTTCGGCATCAGTTCCAAATTTATTTGCCATATCCACAGGGTCTATGGTGCGACCTGATGATTTAGACATTTTTCCTCCGCCTTCAAGTCGTACCATTCCGTGGAAGTAAACATTATAAAAGGGAACAGTGCCAAGAGCATAACCGGTCATAAGTATCATTCTAGCTACCCAGAAAGGCAAAATATCATATCCTGTCTCAAGAACATTGGTAGGATGATAAAACTCTAAATCCTTTGTTTTTTCAGGCCATCCGAGAGTTGAAAATGTCCAAAGACCGGAAGAAAACCATGTATCAAGAGTGTCTTCGTCTTGAGTCCAACCGCTTTCTTTGGGTGCTTCAAGTCCGCAATAGATTTCTTCTCCTTTATACCAAATTGGAACCCTGTGACCGTACCAAATTTGTCTTGATATGCACCAATCCCTTAGATTATCAATCCAGTGAAAATATGTTTTGTTGAAATAGTCTGGAATTATTTTTATCTGTCCTTGTTCAACCGCAGCTTTCATTATCTGTTTAAGTGTCACTGTATCTCCGGTTTTAATCCCATTTATTTCAGAATTCTTGATTTTAAATGGTTTATTAACAGCAACAAACCACTGTTCCATTATCTGTGGTTCAATCATGCCACCAGTCCTTTCTGCTGTAGCAACATTGTGAGTATAATCTTCTTCTTTTGCCAACAATCCCTTAGTTTTTAATTTTTCTATAATTTTTGGTCTTGCTTCGGCAATTTTCATACCGGCAAATTCTCCGGCGATAGGCAAGAGTCTTGCGTATTTATCAATAATTTGTTCCTTATCTAAATTATGGTTTTGCCCGATTTCAAAATCAACAAGAGAGTGCCATGGAGTGATCGTCATGACTCCGGTACCGAATTCCATATCAATAGACTTATCTTTGATTATTGTTGCAGTTATAGGTCCATTGATCCATTCCAAATCTATCTTTTGACCATCCTTATATTCCGCATATCTTTTGTCATCTGGGTGCATAACAACATACTTATCACCAAATTTTGTTTCTGGTCTGGTTGTTCCTATTACAAAAGGACCATATTTGAAATAATAGAACTTGGTTTTTTCTTCCACATAAACTATCTCATCGTCTGAAATGGTAGTTTGCCCTTTTGGGTCCCAGTTTACAATTCTATGGCCGCGGTATATAAGTTCGTCTTCATACATGTTTTTAAAAACAGTTCGAACGGCGAGATTCCTTTTTTCATCCAATGTGAAAGCTTCACGAGACCAATCGCAAGAAGCCCCCATAACTTTTGCTTGGTTTATGATCGTGTCATGGCTATTTTTTGCAAATTCTTCAACTCTTTTTACAAGTTCAGTTCTTCCTAGATCAAATCTAGATTTTCCTTCATTCTTCTTTATTTCCTTCTCAACCTTGGATTGCGTGGCGATGCCTGCATGATCAGTACCAGGAAGCCAAAGAGTTCTTTTTCCGCGCATTCTGTTGAATCGAATCATTATATCTTCGAGTGTAAGGGTAAGAGCATGTCCCATGTGAAGCTGTCCGGTTACATTTGGAGGTGGCATAGCTATAGAGTATTTCTCTTTGTGCCTCTCTGGTAGATTGTCTGGATTAAAAAAACCAGATTCTTCCCAAAGCTCGTATATCCTGGCCTCGGTCTCTTGGGGATTGTATGGTTTTAGGAATTTGTCGTTCATCCGTCCATATTAGCAAAAATATCGGGTTTTGTGAATGAAAATACGCTCGTCATCCCATATCAGGACGGCGAGCGTTTTTGCAAGAAATATCCGGGAATTGGGCATCGGTCATTCTTTATGCAAGGCTTTTGAACAAGGGTATTGTTTGAGGTGGCATTGCATCGTTCCCGAACCTTCATTTTAACTCTTGATACGGATAAGATCAAATAAAAAATGCGCTCCACTAGAGGCGGAGCGCATTGGGAAACGTACAATGCCGTTTCCCAAGCTCATGGCGGTTCAGCTTGGTTCGCAAAGACCGGAAAAATCGCTTTTGAGGGCGAACAGCATTTCCGTTGCTTTTGACACCGCTACCCTGGCAGGACTCCAGTAGTTTAGATGTACCGTGAACTTATGCGCCAGGTTCCCATTAAGGGACCCTTTTTTGAGCAACAAAGAACTTATTCACTTCTTGGCGACCTTGTGTTTATACCCGGCCCAGGGTTATGAGTCCTTTGCCGGCACTCAGTCGCAAGTTTTTGTATGTTAAACCTAACACAAAAATAATCAAGGGACTCTAAAGTGGATAACTTTTTACAAAGACAGGTTGCCTTCTGCCTTGAAATCAGTTTCCGGCTTTTTGCCAGAGATGATGTTCAGATATCCTGCTATGGCTATCATGAAGGCATTGTCGGTTGAGGTGCTTATCTCGGGAATCATGAGCTCAAGACCGAGCTCTTCCGTGATCTTTGCAAAGTCATCTCTTATCTTCTTGTTGGCAGACACACCTCCTCCTATTATCAGGCTTTCTGCTCCGTATTGCTCCAAAGCTTCCTTTGTCTTTTTGACTATCACTTCCACGACCGCGTCCTCAAACTCCTTGGCTATTTCCTGCCTTATCTCATCAGTGAGCTTCGGAATCTTTTGCACGGTGTATAGCACGGCAGTCTTGATGCCGGAGAAGGAGAAATTGAGGTCATGGGAATGTATCATGGGACGAGGAAGGGGATATGAGGTGATCTTGTTCGGATGTTCCACCCTTTCCTTTTCTGCAAGCTTTGAAATCTCGGGTCCTCCCGGATACGGCAGTCCGAGTATCCTTGCGACCTTATCAAATGCTTCTCCAAGAGCGTCATCCCGAGTGTTGCCTATGATTTCATGTTCCAACTGCTCCTTTACAAGCACTATCTGCGTATGCCCTCCGCTCACAAGCAAAGCTATGGCTGGATATCTTATTTTTTTGAACTTGTATTCGGTCTTTGACCCCACGAGAGCGGCAACGTATATGTGACCTTCCATGTGATTAACTGGAAATACAGGAATGTCCCAAGCGAGAGAAAGAGCTTTGGCAAAGACCACGCCGACCCAGAGGGCAGGTTCAAGTCCGGGACCGTTTGTCACCACGATTGCGTCTATATTCGGTCTTTCTATTTTCTCTATTAGCTCCACAAATTCGCTGAAAAGATCATTTTCCTTCTCAAGTATCTTCCTTATTTTCTCCCTAGGTATCTCATTTTTCTTTAATATAAATAATTTTGACTCTTTCAAGCATTTTTCCAAGAGGGGAACGAGGTTTTTTGCATGCTCTCTCTTTGCCATCATGGGAAAAACACCTCCATATTGCTTGTGGAGCTCTACTTGCGAATACAGCTGATTCCCGAGGATCTTCACTGAATCCTTCTCTGCTTCAATGAGGCAGACTGCCGTCTCATCGCATGATGTCTCTATGCCCAAAATTATCATGCGTCCAATCTATCATTTCTGGGGAATAAAAAAAGCCCCCATATCTTTGGGGGCTCGCATTCGTGTTTTTGATATCAGCCGTTGAAAGTGATCTCGGCATCTTCGGGAAGAAATTTCCTCCGAAGTTTGACCATTGCCGACCTCACCGCTTCAAGTCCTTTCTGATTGCCGGAGTAATTCAGGCATGATCCCGGCATTCTGAGGGATATCTCTTGTCCGGTGGCAAGTTTGACTTCCGACAAAAGGTTTTTCACTTGGTTAGGTAGCGCTTTCTTCACGAAACCGACGCATCTTCCTCCGCCGGAAGTAACGCTTTTTGTCGGTTTTTGACCCAGCAATATTCCCATGCCTCACCTCTCCAATTATCAAAGTGTTGAAAAGAACGCACCAGCCGAGAATCCTATTACATAGGCAAAATTTTGTCAATATAAAAAAGAGTGAGGCGGAAGCCCCACTCTGTATTTTGCGATATGCCCTAGAAGAACCGGGCGGAAAACAACTTGAACTCGTTCTCGTCAAAGATAGATTTGCTGAGCGACAAAATCCTTTCGGAAGCCACTCTGTAGCTTTCGGGAAGTATATCTTTGATGGGAAGGAAGTTTTGTTCCCAAAAATTAATCAAGGTTTTCTTCCAATCTTCGACATTCCCTACGGCAAAGACGTACATCTCGATGTCATTTCCAAGCCGTTTTTCGTCGAGCTTCAGAAAGTTTTCCGCACCTCCTTCATATCTGGGGGAATCATCTGCCTCGTTAATTGCAAGGCGCAAGCGTCCACCCGATTGCTTTACAGCTTCCTCCGCGACCCCGATGAAAGTCCCAAGAGCGGTTTTGAACTCTCGGAACCAGTCGTTTTCTACAACAGTAGTTGGCATGATTCAATCCTTTCCTGATGAACTTGACTGCGCATGACAGTATTACAAAAAGAGCAAAAAGTCAAATT
>JBAYMB010000018.1:0-12263 GCA_041663745.1 Minisyncoccota bacterium | reverse complement strand
CAGAGCCACCGAGGTATGACCCGAGGCTTCGCCACAAGTTTATTTTTAAAACCAACGGTTTTCAAACTTTCCTTAATGGAACCACGCGGCAGAGCCGCGGGGAAATCCGCTTCGCGTATTATATCATATTATAGGTTTGGCAAATACTGGAGCGGATCAAGGTATGCCTTGAGGTCGGCAACCGGCATGGTGTATGTTCCCATGCATACCTTGCTTTTCACCTGCATTATCCTTGATCCTTGGGTGACATAGAGGCCGAAATGCAAGTGAGGACCGGTGGAGAAGCCGGTGTTCCCGGAGTACCCTATGGTGTCCCCAGTGAAGACCCTGTCCCCCGTCCTCACTTTTATGAGCGACAGGTGGCCGTACAGGGTTGAAAGTCCGTTATCATGCCTGACGAAGACCCAGTTCCCGAAGGAAGCTCCGGGACAGACCGTATCGGTATTTCCCGTTCCGACTACTGTGCCGGAAAGAGACGCTTCTATCTTCGTCCCTATCGGCGTCCCGAAATCAACCCCGTTATGACCGTTCCCATTGTATGCATTAGTGGTCTTTGAGAAATCAGTCACTCCGAACTTCTGGGTGATCTTCACTATATCAAGAGGCCAAGACAAGATGCTGCGAACAGGAGTTGGGTAGCTATTAGGATCTATGGCGAATTTCAATTCAGACTCGAATTGCAGAAGCTCCTTGTCAAAAGCCAAGCTTAATGCTTTTTTGTCAGCCAAGATCTTCTGGTAGTTGCTTTCCTTGTCCTTGGTATCGGCAAGCAGTTTGTTCTTCTCCTTCTTGCTTAGGTCAAGGACAGTCTTTCTGTCCGTAAGTTCGGACTTGAGAGCGATGAGGGATCTTTTCTTCTTCTCTGCAGCCGTCTTGTTCCCTTCAAGAATCGTCTTTGTGACCTCTGTCTCAGCGACCTTCTCTCTCAATTTATTCTGTATCTGGTACATGCTCTCCGTCTCATTCCAAAACTCCGCTATATCGTCGTATGCCAGAAGGTTCTCTATGAAGGTAGCTTGCTCTCCTCTTGCCGTCTCAACGATCAATTTAGCTATCGTCTGCCTGTCCTGACCTATGAGGATGGTGTTCTTGTCTATGTCCTCTCCCAAGTTCTCTATATCAAGCTCCGTGGCGTTTATCTTGTTCTGTGTCAGCTTTATATCAAGGGCATTCTTCTTTATGGTCGCATCAAGGCTTTTCAGGGTGTTCTCAAGGGATGTGGCCTGCTCCCCTATGTTCTTCAGGTCAGCCTCATATTTCGCTATCTCATCCTCCAGCTGCTTCTTATCCGCATTTATCTTATCTATCTTGTCCTGGATGGTGTATAGGGGGATGTTTATCTGCATGACGGTCTGAGCGGAATATGCGGCATTCCAAAGGAAAAACAGCGCAAAGAGTGATATTCCATATCGTATGATGTCTTTTTTCATCAATGTCTATTGTATCGCAGATCTTATCCTCCTCAAAGAGACCTCTTTGCCCAAGACAGCAACAAGAGTGAAAGGATCTGGCGACTTCTCCTTTCCAGAAAGGGCGACTCTGAGAGGCCAGAGGACATTTCCCTTTCCTTTCTCTGTGGCCAGCTTCATTATTTTCTCCTGAATATTTATTAAATTGAAATCAGAAATGTCTTCTATGACTTTTGAGGCAAGGGTGAGATTCTCCTTGGCTTCCTGTTCCGTTCCTCCTTTTTTCCAGACTATCATCTCTTTGGGGAATTTCGGGTCATGGAAGAAATACTGGATATCACTATCCGACACCATCTTGTCTATCTCGGACCATACGCTTATCCTCTCGGAGATTATAGGATATATCTTTAGAATGACATTTTCATCTCTGCAATCTGAAGGAAGTCTTTTTGTCATTTCTTCAATTATCTTCTCTTTTGGAAGCTTCTTTATATATTCCTTGTTTATCCAAAGCAATTTTTCCATGTTGAACACCGCTCCGGCCTTCTGGACCTTCATTATGTCAAAGCTCTTGATTATCTCATCCATGGACATAATCTCCCTCTCATCGCCAGGATTCCAACCGATGAAGGACAAGAAGTTCACCATGGCCTCGGGAAGGTATCCCTGCTCTCTGTAGTATTTGAGGGATACAAGCTCCCCTTGCTGCCTCTTTGAGAGCTTGGACCTGTCTTGATTGAGAATGAAGGGCATATGGGCGTATATGGGCCTTTCTGCACCTATGGCCTCCTGTATCAGGATCTGCCTAGGAGTGTTGTATATACCGTCCTCTCCGCGTATGACATGAGTTATACCCATCTCATAATCATCTACGACAACAGCAAAATGATACACCGGCTCATCAATGCTCTTTGCAATGACGAAGTCACTGAGCTCAGCCGTATCGACAGTTATCTCCCCCCGTATCATGTCCGTGAATGTGACTTTCTTTCCCGGGTTCTTTATCCTTATCACTTCAGCCCTCTGCCCCTCTTCCTTCGGCTCTTCCTTTGAGACATATGCCTTGCCTTCTTTGATCATCTTCTCCAGATATTTCTTGTATGTCTCCCCGTGCTCCGATTGCTTGTATACATTATTGAAATCGATGTCTATTCCAAGCCACTTCAAACCTTCCACAATATCGTCTGCGTATTCTTTCTTTGATCTCTCCTTGTCCGTGTCCTCAAGACGGAACAAAAGCTTCCCATCGTTCTGTTTTACGAAAAAATAATTGAAAAGGGCAGTTCTGGCATTCCCTATATGGAACCAGCCTGTCGGAGACGGCGGAAATCTTGCTATGATCTTATTTCTCATGTTGGAGGCCTAGGTTAAGGATCTCTCGGGCGATGGTGCGGGCCGCATCCATCTTCACGAACCCCTTCGCTCCCTCTCTCATCTTCTCTGCAATGTTCTTGTTCTCAAGTATCCTCTGTATCTCTGCGAGAAGTATGTTCGGTGAAAGGTTTGATTCCTCAATGACCGATGCTCCGCCTGAACGGGCGTAGAAGTAGGCATTCTGCCTCTGATGGTCTCCGTTCGTATCGGTAATCGGTATGACTATGCTCGGCAGTCCCCAGTATGCTATCTCAAAAATAGTGGATCCCGCCCTTGATATCACAAGATCGGCCGAACCTGCAGCCATGCTCATGTTCAAGCTGTCCAAGTAGTCAAACGGCCTGTATCTCTTCCTGTTCACATTGTCCCCAAGCACGATATCGGCGGTTCCAAGAACCTCCTTCATATTGGCTTTCCCAATCTGATGTATGACGTAGTACTTTTCCACAAGCTGAGGAAGGATGGAGATCACCTGCTCGTTTATGAGCTGTGCCCCCAAAGACCCTCCCAATATCAATATGGCGGGAGTGGTCTCGTCCAAGCCGAGGAACTCCCTTGCATCCTTTCTGTTTCCTGCCATTTGAATGCTCTTTCTCACCGGGTTTCCCGTCACAGCAACCTTATCTTTCTCAAAGAACTTCGCCGCATCCGGATATGACACGGCCACCCTCTTTGCGAACTTCCCTGACCACTTGTTCGTCCTTCCGGGAACGCTGTCAGACTCGTGTATGAAGACCGGTATTCTGAAGAATCTTGCCGCAACAAGCACAGGAAAGGCGGTGTATGCGCCTTTGCTGAAGACTATATCCGGATATATGCTGAAGATCTTCATCATGGCCGAGATTATGCCCATGCCGGTCTTGAAAATGTCAAAGACATTGAGAATGGAAAAATACCTCCTTGCCTTCCCTGCAGACACTTTTACAAACTCGATGTTGTTCTCAAGCAGCATGTCCGTATCGTGCGGAGAGTCGGACATGTAGAAAAGCTCTACAGGAAGCAGTTTGTCCTCTTTGACTATCTTATTTATCTCTTCCGCCACAGCTATGAGAGGGTAGAAATGGCCGCCTGAGCCGCCGCCTGTTAGAAGTATTTTCATTTTGTGAATTTTGATATGTTAAGCACTATCCCTATCTCCGCAAGTATCGTCATTATGGAAGCCCCTCCTTGGCTGAAGAACGCAAGAGGGATCCCTGAGAAAGGAATGATGTCCAAAGTGGAGGCAATGTTAATGAAAGACTGCCCGATGACAAGTATAACAATTCCGGACACTAAAAGTCCACTGAAGGAATCGGGCGCCCGAATGGATATGCGGAAGCCCCTGAAGGCAAAGAAGATGAAAAGCGCTATGACGAATATGCATCCCAGGAAGCCCAATTCCTCCCCAAGGACCGCAAAGATGGAATCGTTTATGGACTGCGGAAGGAATTTGTATTTCTGTATGCTCTGCCCCCATCCCCTGCCGAAGAATTGTCCCGACCCTATGGTGATTATGGACTGCTGGACCTGATATCCAGAGGTCAGCGAGTTTGCAGACGGAGTGATGAAGGTCTGCAGTCTCTCCATGACATACGGCCTCATGAAAGCAAGTGTCGTCAGGCACGCTATGCCCACAAGCCCAAGCACCAGGACATGCTTCATCCTGCCTCCGGCCAAAATTAGCATGGCTATTCCAGTACCGCATATGACGAAGAATGAGTCAGTATCTGGCTGGCTCAAAAGTATGGAGCCGACGACGCCCAAGATGATCAGAAGAGGCAGAAGGCTGTACTTCATATCCGTCACCTTCTCCTTCACAAATGAGAGCCATGCCGCCCAATATATGACAAAGCCCATGTTGAGGACGTTCACCGGCTGAAAAGTGAAGCCGAAAAGAGAGATCCATCTCTTTGCAAAAGTGTTGAGATCGGTGCCAAGACCGGGGACGAAGACCAAGCAAGTGAAAATTATGGACAATATGAAGATTATAAGGGCATATTTCCTCAAAAATCTGTAATGGATCTTCGTGAAGACGAAGCATGCTATGAGCCCTATGACTATGCCGAAGAACTGCTTGAAGGCAAGGGAGCTGAAGTCCGCTCCGTCTATGGCAAGCATCCTCATTGAAGCTGATATGAAGATGAGAAATCCTACGACCAAAAGAATGATGGTGGAAGAGAGAAATATTTTATCTATTCCGCGTCCTTTTGGCATCAAAGATTATATTTTAATTAGAGCCAAGACCACTCCGAAGAATGCGCATATCATGCTGACGATCCAGTATCTCATCGCCACCTTCTGGGCAGGCCAGCCCATGGCCTCAAAGTGATGGTGTATCGGCGCTATCAAAAACACCTTCTTTCCGTTCCTTAATTTCTTGGATATTATCTGTATTATGACCGAAGCGGTGGTGATGATGAGAGGCAGGGCGATCATGGGCAGGACCGCTATTCCCCTTCCTTCTCCCAAGGAATCCGTCATGAACGCCACTATGGCGATGGTAATGGTCAGAGCCATGCTTCCGGTCTCGGACATGTAAAATCTTGCCGGAGGGATGTTGAACCAAAGGAATGCAAGGATGGAACCGATGACCACAGTGCAGAATGCCGCCAGATTTATCTGATCCTGGAAGAATGCGATTATGGCATATGCGGCAAAAATGGAAGCAAATACTCCCCCTGAGAGCCCGTCTATGCCGTCTATGATCCCTCCTGAATATATTAATAGCGTTATCAAAACGAACACAGGCAGGAAGAACAGTCCCATATCGATGCTCGGCAAAAACGGGATGTTCACGGTATGGACATCAAGCTTGTAATAGAACCAAAGTGATATCAGGAAGGAAATTACAGTCACAAGAAAAAGCCTTTTCTTCAAAGAAAGTCCTCCGGCATAGTTGCCACCGGTTCCCCGTATCTCAAGCATGTCATCTACAAGGCCGACAAGAGCTCCGAAGATGAAGACTGTGAGAGGTATCCATGTCTGATCCCTGCTCAAAAAATCAAGTTTTGCAAAAAAAGTCCCCGGAAAAGCGTGTCCCATGAGCCAAAAGAACATTATGGTCACAAGGGCCGAGAACCATATGACGATGCCCCCCATCCTGGGTGTTCCCACCTCCTTTTCCGCATGCAGGCTGTTGAAGACAGGCGTGCCTCCGCCATCGATAGAGATGCTCTTTACCTTCTTCTTCCACATCTTGTGCTTGTACAAGAAACCGGTGAGTATTGGAGTGAACAATATACCTACGATGAACGCGCCTATGGCAGGCAGTATTATTTTTATGAGATCTGTTTCCATTTAGGTATTGTATAATTTTTTTCAAAAAATATCTACTCCGACATTTTTAGAAGTATTACCCTGACCAGCTGTTCCATGTCCGAGAACCTCCCTTCCTGGGTTGAGCCCATGATCACCGCAATGACAGGATGCATGAATCCTGCATCAAATACCACGGCAAGGTTCCCTCCCGCAAGATCGGTGAATCCTGTCTTTGAAGCTATGATCGCCGGGATGTTCCCTATGGATGCATTGGTGTTCACCGCTCTGTGCCTTATATTGCTCTCCGATATGAACTCTATTTCTTGCTCTTTGGTCCTTTCCAGGAGCTTTAAGTCGTTCTTGAGAATGTTATTAATGAGCATAGCCACATCGAATGAGGAGCTGTACGCTCCGCTTACCTCCTTGTCCACATCAAGACCTGTCGGATTTATGAAAACCGTGTTTTTGAGCCCGAGAGTCACTGCCTTTGCGTTCATGATATCAACCGTGCTCTTTCCGCTAACCTTCTCATATTCATCAAGAGCTCTTGAGAGAGCGTGCATCCCGTCATTTGAGGAGGTGATCAGGCTGAAATCCAAAAGACTGCCGAGTCTCCATTTCTCTCCCACCACAAGACCGTTGTCCCCGGTTTCCGCCGTGTCTTCTCTCCCTATGGTCACCGTCATGGTATCGGGCAGTATGTCATATATGACAAGTCCGGACATGAGCTTGGCAAGCGATGCGAGAGGAAGCTTCTCATGCTCGTTCTTTGAAAATATCTCTTCGCCCTTTGCAAGGTCGTATGCAAAGAAGGACATCGCTTGGATGCCCATGAGCTGATTTTGATAATCAGCGAGCTTCTCGTTCATCTCCTGCTTGTTCTTCTCCTCTACCGCCTTTTTCTCCTCAAAAGATGCAGTGGATGCAATGACAATGACAATCATGGCAAGCGCGATGACTATCTGTATCAGATATTTTTTTATGAATTGCATGATCCTTTCGAACATATGGTTATATTTCCGCCTCGCTTGAAACTGCATCTTCGGCAACTTGCTTTTCCTCCTCCACCTTTGCATTGTTCTTGTAGCTCTCTATTTCCTGCTTTGCAAGAGCGTATTCCGGCATTTCCTCTATCTTCGTGATCCCCATGTAGGCAAGCATGTCAAAAGTCGGCTTGTACAGGAAGCTTCTCATGTCCTTTGGATTGGGAACACGCTCAATGAGGCCGCGGATCATCAGATTCCTCAATATGAAATTGGATTGCACCCCTCGAATATAGTCTATCTCCGACTTTGCTATGGGTCCCTGGTATACCACTATGGAAAGCGTCTCAAGTCCTGCTCTGCCCAGGTCCCTGACAAGCTCTTCCTTGGTGAGCTTCTCTATTATCTCCGAGGTCTCCTTGGAAGTTCCAAGAGTCACTTCGTCCTCCTTGAAGACCAGGGAAAGTCCTCTGCCAGCCAAGCTGGCCTCAAGACCATTTAAAACCTGCTTGATCTCTTCCTCGGTCTTCCCGAATATCTCGGAAAGCTTCTTCATTGAAATAGGCTCCCCTTTCCAGAAAAGCACAGCTTCTATCTTTTGTTCTATGTTGTCGTTTTGCATTTTATTTTTAATATGTCGGTACTCCGACCGCTTTGGTCTCCATATGTATATCCTCAAACTTCTCCTTCTGATTTACCTCTATTATACCCTGTTTTACAAGCTCTAGCATGGCCAGGAAGCTCACAATGACATTCACCTTCTCGGCCTTTCCCATGCCGGAGAACTCCTTGAAGCTCATCTTCAAAGATGTCTTGACCCTCTCCGTGAGATGAGTGATCATCTCCTCAAGGCTGACGACCTTCGTCACTTTGAGCTTGGGCTTCACCTCGAACTTCGGAAGGTTCTTTATGACCGCAAATATGGCCTTGGCCATGTTCTCCTTGTTCATATCGGTGCTTGGCGAGAACACCGGCTCTATCTTCCTAGCATTGGGGAAGAAGAGCATCTTCTTCCCGAATCCTGTCTTTATATGAACGCTCAATTCCTTCAACTTCTTGTATATCTTGAGCTTCAGCTCAAGGTCCATCATGTCGGTCTTTTCCTCCTCGGAAAGATCAAGCATTGGAAGCAAAGATTTTGATTTGATGAGAAGGAGCGTAGCGGCGACGACAAGGAAATCAGATGTGTCTTTTATGGAATATACCTCCCTGCTCTGTATATATGAGATGAAATCGTCCGTGACCTTTGCCAAAGAGACGTCATTGATCAGAAGCTTCCTTTTCTCTATGAGGGAAAGGAGCAGGTCAAGCGGACCCTCAAAAACCTCTGTTTTTATTTTGAATTGATTATCAGTCATTTAACTTAATATCTTCTTAGCTATCTCCTCAAGTTCCCCTTTTACTGCCGGTTTTGCATTCGAAGGGTTCAGCTCATATCCCTTGTCTATGGGCACCAAATGCACATGGACATGAGAGACCCCGAATCCTTCCACCGCGATGCCTACTCTCTTCGGATGCAATTTTGACTTGAGCAGTTTTGCCACTTTTTTGGCAGTGAGCATAAGTTCGCAGTATTCATCATCACTCAAGTCAAAGATGTAATCCGTGTGCTTTTTCGGTATGAGCAAAGTATGTCCCGGTTTGACGGGATTATTGTCAAGAAAGGCCAAGTATTTCTCGTCCTCCCAGATCTTGAAGATCGGGATCTCCCCGTTCACCATTTTGCAGAATACGCAGTTTTCCATGTTATTTCTTTGTTTTGATCTCAATTCTCAATTCCCTGAGCTGCTCCTTTGAGACTTCCGAAGGGGCGTTCATCATGAGGTCTTTTCCTTCCCCTGTCTTTGCAAAGGCGATGACTTCGCGGATATTCGGCTCGTTCTCAAGGATCATGACCAATCTATCAAGACCCCATGCAATACCGCCATGGGGAGGAGTTCCGGAACCAAGAGCCTTCAACATATGCCCGAAATTCCTCTCTATCCTCTCATCCTCGTATCCCATTATCTGAAATACCCTTTTAAGGGCCTCTGGCTTGTGATTTCTGATGCTCCCTCCGCCAATCTCATTGCCGTTCAGAGTGATGTCATACTGGGCCGCCATGATATTCTCGATGTTCTTTTTGTTCATCAGGTCATCAAAGAATTCCGGCTTGGTCCCTGAAAAAGGATTGTGCGTGAATGTCCATTTGCCGTCGTCCCCCTTCTCGAACATGGGAAAGTCCACTATCCAAGCAAAAGCAAGAAGATTCGGATCGTTCTTGTCCTCTCTAATGTCAGGCTTGTCAGTGCCGTATTTTTTCATCGCCTCTTTATATGGGATCCTTGGAAAAGGGATGGCTTGGATCTTTTTCTCTGGGTATAGCGTCTTTACGACGTTTATAAGTATCTTCTCATTTATCTGCATGACATCTTCCTCCGTTGCAAAGCTCATCTCAAGGTCCATCTGGGTGAACTCCGGCTGCCTGTCCCCTCTTGAATCCTCGTCTCGGAAGCATCTTGCGAACTGGAAATACTTCTCAAAGCCGGAAGACATCAAAAGCTGTTTGTACTGTTGCGGAGATTGCGGAAGGGCGAAGAACTTGCCTGTCTCAAGCCTTGAAGGAACGATGAAATCCCTTGAACCTTCCGGCGTTGAGGCTGTGAGGTTCGGTGTCTCTATCTCCACGAAACCTTCCTTGTCCAGGATGTTCCTGGTTATCAAAGTCAGCTTGTTCCTGTTTCTGATGTTCTTCTGCATCCTCGGCCTTCGGAGATCAATGTATCTGTATCTCAGTCTTGCTTCCTCTCCCACATCCCTGCCGTCTCCGCGGACATCTATAGGAGGAACGGTCGCTTCATTCAAAACCGTGATTGAGAGAGCTTCGATCTCAACAGTCCCGTTCGCCTCTTCCTTGTTCACCATCTTCTCCGGCCTTGCGTTCACTTTTCCCGCAACTTCAATGACCCATTCCGGCCTTACGGTATTTGCAAGTGTATGAGCTTCCTTGTGATTCGGAAGAATGACCATCTGGACTTTCCCGGACATGTCTCGGAGGTCTATGAAAATGAGCTTGCCATGGTCCCGCCTGACATCCACCCAGCCGGAAATGGTCACTTCCTCCCCGACTTTTCTATTCAATTCTCCGATATATGTTCTCATGATTTTGTTGTTAGGTTAATAAATTTTTAATCATCTTCACAAGTATCTCCTTGTCTTTCGGGTCGCTCTCGGCAACTAGGAGAGCAAGCGCCACAAGCGCATTATCGTTTATTTTACGCTCTCCGTTCTCTTTGTATAGGGAGCCTGTCCTGTCCAAAAAGTACACGAAGAGGAAGGAGCCTATTCTCTTGTTCCCATCAGAGAATGGGTGATTTTTGATGACAAGATACAGGAGGTGCGACGCTTTGTCCTGTATGGTCTGATATAGCTCTTTGCCGGAAAATGTCTGATACAAGTTTTTTATGGTCGCCTCAAAGGAAGAGTCCTTTTCGTTCCCAAAGACACTGCTAGCTTCCCCTTTCTCGGCAAGTTCTTTCTTTATCTTGATGATGATCTCTTTGCAATGATCATATGTAAGCAAGAAATTTGATCTTTCTCCCTTGACCTCACGTATCTCCCCCTTGTCATATTCACCGAGAAGGGTCAGTGTTTTTGCATATCGGGAAAGCAAGCTCAGAATCTCCTCCGCTTGCCCGGCAATATCTCCTTTTTTTGAAGTTTCTTGTATGAAAGCGATCGCGCTCTGCAATTCTTTCAATTTGTTCGTTGCTTCCAATAATCTGCTCTCATTTATCGTATATCCTTCCACAATATGCTTCTTCAAGACGTTTGTCGCCCAGATGCGAAATTTGGTCGCTTTTTGGGAGTTTACTCGGTAACCAACGGAAATAATGACATCAAGATTATAGAATTTAACGCTATACTGCTTGCTATCTTTGGCAGTATGTGCAAAATTTGCACATACTGATTTTTCTGATAATTCTTTCGTATTAAAGATATCTTTTATATGCTTTGTGATGGAAGTCCTATCAGTATCAAATACCTTTCCAATTTGTTCTTGTGTAAGCCAAACACTCTCATTTTCCAGATGAGTTTCCAGCTTTATCCCGGATTTCTTGTCCGTATATATGATTATTGAACTATTTTTGTTTTTCATCTCTGTTTATTAAAAACACCCTTACAAAAAATCAATCGATGTTGATCTTTTGTAAGGGCGTTCTTTAACGCGGTGCCACCTCACTTTTTTCTCTTTTGGGAGTTCTACTCGCCCCAAGGGGTTTTCTTATCCAAGCTCCACCGTGTTTGCGGCTTCATGGCCTACCCTTCCATTTTACAACATTAAGCATATAAAGTGTATGTTGACAAATACGGGATTTGTTATAGTGTATAGAGAAAGTTCTTAAAAAACATCGGGAGGCTTCAGATGTCCTTAACAAAGGTTGAATCCAATTTGTTGAAAAAAGGGGTTATCCTTGTTTGCGGCAAAATTGAACAAAAAATGTCCGACTACATGGAAGAATCCTTTGCAACGCTTTACTTGAAAAACTCCCCGGATATCACCGTGCTTATTTCAAGTGTTGGTGGCAATGTGGGAGATGGCTTGTTCATATACGATCTGCTATCACTATATCCCGGGAGGAAAACGGCTATCGTGGTCGGTGAGGCGTACTCAATGGCAGCAATCATCTTGCAAGCCTGCGACAAACGCTTTGCAATGCGACATGCCAAAATACTCACCCACAACACAACAAGCGAGATAAAGCTTGATGTGTTGAGAGACAAGCGCAAACTTCGAGACACCATCGCCGACATAGAAAAAAGACAGATGCAACAATACATCGTCGTGTCTAAAAGATCAGGAAAGTCCATCAAGGAAGTAAGAGCCGCTTTCGCGAAGGATAAGCCGATACCTGTCGATGAAGCTATTAAATTCGGTCTTCTCGACGGCATCTGGGACAAACCTCTGCCGAAGTAAGAAAACCAAAACCGCTGGAATGTGACCGGCGGTTTTTTAATATATTTCCACCCCTACCTTCTCCCTCACTTCCTTCATCTTCTTGTCCGCCCTTGAGGAAGCCCTTTTTCCCCCTTCCTTCAGGATATCAAACACAGCTTCCATATCTTGGGCCAGCATTTCCCTCTTCTCCCTCATTGGCTTGATAAAAGCAGAAAGGTCTTTGATTAGCATCTCTTTTGCAACCTTCCATCCCATCCCTCCCTTTTCATATCTTTCTCTCAAAGCTTTGGTATCTTTCTCATCCAAGACCAATTTATGTAT
>JBAYMB010000017.1:0-12446 GCA_041663745.1 Minisyncoccota bacterium | reverse complement strand
GAGAGAGAGAGAGAGAGAGTAAAGATGCCTTAGATGTTTTGAATGACTTTCTCATGTTCGTATTTTATCAAAGTTGAGATATGAAACAATGGAAGTTATCCACTTCATGTCATTTATTTCATAATCTTCTTCTTGGCCTTCTTTGGCCTTCTTGCATCTTCCCCTTTCTTGAACGGAAAGCCCAGATATTCAAAGAATGTTTTTGCTGCTTTGCTGTTTTTTACACTCGTAACAATAGTAATGGCCATGCCGAACACATCTTTCAATTCCTCATCCGCTGATTCTGGAAAGATGGTGTTCTCTTTGATGCCAATGGTGAAATTGCCCATATTGTCTATGGCATGCATTGAAAGTCCTCTGAAATCCTTCATTCTTGGAAGCGCGATATATACAAGCTTATCGAGGAAATCGAACATTCTAGGGCCTCTTAGGGTCACCTGGTATCCCACTGGATCCCCTTCCCTAACTTTGAACGTAGCGACTGATTTCTTAGCGACCTTGAGTACTGGCTTCTGTCCGCCTATCTTCGTGAGCCTGCTTTCCACGATCTTGTTCTTGTTCTTGTCTTTGAAAGACCCGGTGCCCGAGCTCAAGACGATCTTCTCCACTTTCGGAGACTGCATCTTGTTCTTCAAGCCAAGAGTTTCTTTCAAGGCATCGAAGGCTTTATTCTGTTTTTCTCTTAGTGATATCATGTTATTTAGATTTCCCTTCCGGTCTTCTTGTTTATCCTCACAAACTTGTCTCCGATGAGCTTCTTCCCGACCCTCGCTCCTTTGCCTCCGTCATCTATCATGGCATTTGAGACGTCTATTGGCATGGCCTTCTCTATTATCTGTCCTTTGGTGCCGGATTTCGTAGGTCTCTGGTGCTTTTTGCTCATATTGATACCTTCCACCAAGATCTTATTATCTTGAGGAAAGGCCCTGACAACCTTTCCGGTCTTGCCCTTGTCCTTTCCAGCCATTATTATCACGTTGTCTCCTTTTTTTATTTTCATGTTTTTTGAATACTATACTATTTCCGGGGCAAGAGAAGCTATCTTCTTGAATCCAAGCTCTGCAAGTTCTCTTGGTATCGGACCGAAGACTCTGCCGGCTATCGGCTCCTTCTTCCCTTTTTCTATGATGACGACTGCGTTCTCATCAAATCTTATGTATGAACCATCAGCTCTCCTGAAAGGCTGTCTTTGTCTTACAATGACGGCATAGAGGATGTCCTTCTTCTTGACCTGCTTTCTTGGCTCAGCTTTCTGTACAGAAAGCACCAAGACCTCTCCGATCTTTGCCCATCTCTTCTTTGAGCTTCCAAGTATCTTGAAGACACGGCCAATCTTTGCGCCTGAGTTATCCGTTATTTTAACTAATGTTTTGTCTTGTATCATGTTGGTATGTTATTTTAACACCTTGAACCTCTTGTTCTTGGATATAGGCTTTGTCTCTATTATCTCTATGATCTCCCCTTCCTTGCAGGTGTTTCCCTCGTCATGGGCCATGACCTTGTTCTGCCTCTTGATGAACTTTCCGTATTTAGGATGCTTCTTGAAGGAATCTATGGAAATGACAACTGTATCCTTCATCTTTGTCGAGACGACCTTGCCCTTCAATATCTTCCCTTTATTCTGTTTTATTGCTTTGTTTTCCATATGTTTTATTGTGCCTTTTTCTCATTCAAGATCGTCATGATCTGCGCTATGTCCTTCCTCAAATTTTTGCCTTCTTTGACGTTCTTTATCTTGCTTCCTGAAATGCCAAATTTGAACTTGTTCAAAGACTCTGCCTTCTCTTGAAGCTCTTTTTGCAATTCCCCCGCTGTTTTGTTCCTTACATCTTTTATGTTCATGTTATTGTCTTGCTACGAACCTCGTATCAACAGAAAGCTTGGTGCCTCCCTTTCTGAGCATCTCCTTTGCAGAGACCTCATCAACTCCATCAACTTCAAAAAGCACTCTTCCCGGCTTTACGATGGCCACATATCCCTGAAGTTCGCCTTTTCCCTTTCCCATTTTGACCTCAGCTGGCTTCTGCGTATATGGATGGTCTGGGAATATCCTCGTCCAGATCTTTCCGCTCTTGCTCATTGAGTGGGCTATGGTCTTTCTTGCAGCTTCTATCTCATTTGATTTTATCCTGCCTCCCGAAGTCGCTTTCAAGCCGAAAGATCCGAAAGAGACTTTCGTTCCTCTCGTCTCCACACCAACCTTGTCTTTATTGTGTCTGAAGGTGTGCGACTTTCTGTATTTTACTTTTTTGGGCAGTAACATGATGGTTGATTATTTAATGTCCTTATTGAAAATATCTCCTTTGTATATCCAGACCTTTATGCCGATGTCCCCGTATGTCATATGGGCTTTGTCCTGAGCATAGTCAATGTCGGCTCTGAGAGTCTGCAGAGGTATCCTTCCCTTTTTCATCTCCTCGAATCTTGCAATCTCCGATCCACCAAGTCTTCCTCCGCAGTATAGCTTGATACCTTTGACATCCCTGTTGGCCATCGCCTTCTCAACGATTTGCTTCATGACCCTTCTGTATGGCATTCTCTTCTCAAGACCTTCGATTATCATCTGGGCGACGATAGCGGCGTTTGATTCAGGGGATTTTATCTCCTCAACATCAAGCTTGAAATCAAGCGGTATGGAAAGCTTGTTCTTCAAAGCAAATTTCAAAATATCCTTTCTGAGCTTCACAGAACCCTCTCCGCTCCTCCCTATGACGACGCCCGGTCTTGAGGTTTTGACGATCAGTCTGAATGTCTTGTCATTTCTCTCCATCTCTATGGAAGCAACATACTGCCCCCTCATTTTCTTCTCAAGAAACTCTCTGAGCATCATGTCAGCCCTCAAAAAATCCTTGTATTTCTGACCAGAGGAAAACCATCGGGATTTCCAGTCTCTGATTATTCCAAGTCTATGTGAATATGGATGTACGGTATGTGACATATTATTTGGTGATTTTCTTAGCTGCTTTTGCGGCTTTTTTGCTCAAAGGCATGTTATCAAGCGTATCCAAAACTATCAAAACCTTGCTTGTTCTCTTGTTTATCGGGTATGCCATTCCCCTTGCTCTCGGTCTCCTTCTCTTCAATACTACTCCTTCATCAACCCTGAAACTCTTTATGAAAAGATTGTCGCTCTTTATATTGAAATTCTGTTCTGCATTGGAAATGGCCGAATCAAGCAAAGTGGCAAGCGGCCTTGAAGCCCTCTTCACCAAAAAGTTCAGAGAATTCTTTGCATCCTCGACTTTCTTGCCTTTCATGAGGGTGGCGACGAGTCGCACCTTTCTTGGGGCCTGTCTATAATCATTTAATCTTGCTGTGATTTCCATATTATTTCTTTGCTTCGCTTGATGCTTTTGCTGCTTTTGCTGCCGCCATCTCGGATTCTTTTGCTGCTGTCTCAATCTCCTTCTGCATCTTACCTCCGTGTTTGGTGAACTTCCTTGTAGGTGAGAACTCTCCCAGTCTGTGCCCGACCATATCTTCGGTGACAAGCACCTCTATGTGCTGTCTTCCGTTGTGAACGCCGAAAACGAACCCTACCATCTCAGGCGAGATCTGGCTCCTTCTTGACCATGTCTTAACGACGCCGGTCTCGATCGGTTTTTTGCCTTCTATCTTTTTTAGAAGTTTTTCGTCTATGTAAGGACCTTTGCTGAGTGATCGTGCCATGATTTTATGTATAAAAACAAAACAATAAGCTCTTAAGAGCTTGAGCCAATATACTAGCAAAAATGGAAGTAATGTCAATGACGGCATTCAGAGCATAGATTCCTGCATATCATTGGGCTACACCGTTGAAAAAGCTAGAAACAACAAGGCTAAGGCCTATGATCACAATGAATACTATTAGAAATTTGAAGAATGTTGAATCGAACATAGGGGTATTATACCACTGTTTTATGGATTGTAATGAATCAAAAAAATTATGTTAATCTTAGGATTATTGCTGTCCTATCAAAATACATACTTTATCAATAACCTCTTTAAGGGTTATGATATCCACTTTATCCACAATCTTAATGTGTCTTATCTTGAAGTCAATAGTTTTAATTTGTTGCGCTAAAATAACACCCTTAGTTTTTTCTGTATTAATTTTAACTTCAAAAAAATATCCGCGTTCAGTACTAGTAATTGGACAGATTAAAACCAAATTACTTTTGCTATTAAATTCAGAACTACTTAAAACCAATGCTGGTCTGATCCCTTTTTGTTCATGACCTAATGTAGGAGAAAAATCACAAACCAAAATATCACCTCTTTCTGGTATCTCTATTTTCATTCTATTATTTCCTTACCAACGTCTGGACCAAAATCAATAAGAGGATGAAATACAGACGGATCAATATTCTTCATTATTTCTTTTAATGATGGATATTTTGGTTTCACCACTCTCAAAACAAGCTCTGAACCTTTTTGATCAAAAACCACCACTGAGCCTTCAGAAAATTTCCCCGAGGCGAAAATTGCTTTCGGTAGACGTACACCTAAACTATTTCCCCATCGTTGAATTTTTGTTGTCATCGTTAAAGTATATACTTTGTATATACTCGTGTCAACAATAACATGTGGACATCAAAAGTCATAAAAAAGCTTGGCTATAGCTTTTATCCCCCGTGACGGCAGATCAAAAAATCCCCTAAGAAAACCATTAGATGGAGTAGGTGTATCTACTGCATTAAAAACAGTTGCTGTTTGTCCAGTATTTTCTTCCTGCACATCCTGTGGAAATATGATCCTGGACTGAGAATTATATTTCTCTCCACCACTGCTGGTAGTAGAACTTATTGCTCTATTTGTAGCTATGATCTCTGTTTTTGGCTCTATTTTAACAACATTTTCTTCATATTCATTCGTGATTTGTCCTGAATTTGAAGAGGATATGGAAATTAGATCCTTTTGTGAATCTGTTTTGGCTACTTCCCCGAGAGACGGGTTCAGTAAAGAAACCGTGTTGCTATCTCCTGATTGGATCTTTATATCGGTTTTTGACAAGATTATTCTTCCTTTGGAGCTTAATATGGTATCTTTTGGAAAAATAAATTCATTTGACATACCCTTCAGTTTCCAGCTTCCAAGATTTATCTCAGTATCTCCATTATTTGAAATTTCAATATCTGAGCTGCTAGAAATCGATACAGAAACATTTGGGACAAGAACCCTTACCTTGGTTCTTGAAATAGCCTTTTCATTCCCAACTTCACCATTCAGAACTACGTTGTATTCCCCAGGATATTTATATGTATGGGATACTTTTTCCCCAAATGTCTGGAATCCGTCACCGAATGACCAAGTGAGGCCAACAGAGCCGTTATCCAAACCTTTAGATATTTTCTTGGTCGCTACAAAATCAACCGGAACGCCGACATATACTACTCGTTCCCTGCCAGCAGACACCTCAAATGTCTGACTCTTTTCATAATTACTCAAATCCTCTGGATCGGAATGAGTGGAAATAGAGTTGGTATTAGTAACATTTTGTGCTTGTGAACCATTTGTTTCCTCATTTGAGGTTGTACTGATATTTTGACCAGTAATGCCATTATTTGCAGAAAAATCCACAAAAATGGAATATGAGGCGAATTCTGTTACCGGATCATTGTCCCCTTCTTTCATTGAGGCCATGATCCTATATTCTCCAGTCGGAACAAATGATTTATTGCTTGACGATATGCTCCCATCCCAAGTTTTGCTTATAGTATCTGAGACGTTTGTCTGAGAAAAATAGCGAGTGTAATTACCCACCGTGCCATTACAAGGCTGTGTCACCGAACAGATGTATAATCTGGTGAACTTCACCGGTCTGTCTGCCTTTACTTCTATGATGATTGGTTCTCCATTTTGGGGATTAAAAGTGGTATTTTGGGAGCTACCGTTTAGAGTGAATGAGGTGATACGAGGACTATCTGCCAAAGCATAGGTGTTGAAACTGAAAAACAAGACAAACACAAACAAAAAATAATAAGGTTTATTTTTCATGACAAAAAAGATTAGATTAATAACTTCTAATAGCTAGTGGAGAATTATTTCAATGTCTGTTCCAATGTCACTGTTTTCTTTCCAAAACGTTTGTAGAGTCTGATGATTAGAACAATGAGTGAGCGGATGATGGCGTAGAGGAGAATGTTAAGGATAATATCAACAAAAAATACAGGTGTATTAAATTTTAGTTCTGCATAATACGGCAATGGAAAACCTCTGCCAGCCCAACAAAGATCGAGCAAACTGCCGCTTATTGGACATACCGAGCGAAGAAAGAACGAAAAAAATGTTATACCAATAACTGCGGATGAATCTCTCCAATACCATTTCATTTTCTTTTCTGTCCAAACAAAAAATTTAATGATTATATAAGCAAGAACAATCCAAAAGATAAAATCAATTGTCTCTAAAATAAAAGCGTATGATTTTGAATTGATGGGTCGAGGAGATACAAACACAAACGATGATGAATCATTCGGATCATCGTTCACTATTGAATAAAGAGGATCGTTTGGATCATCAATTGTCTTGAGGCATCTTTGCTGAAAACTCAAAGGAAATCCTTGTTTGCAAACTTGAAGAGTATTTTGGATATCCACATACATCAATCCCCAACCAAGCAGAAGCGTGGAAATGATGAGGATTATCCTTTTTAACTTTTTATTCTCACTGTTCGCTGGAACAGCGATATTTTTTTCTTTTTCCATATTATTTTTGTTTACGATGATAATTATACTATACTTTTATACGTTTTTCCTCTTTCGAAAGAACAATGTGTCGATAAGAATGAGGATTATGGCGGCAATGAAGACTATGACGAGTGTCTTTCCTGAGTTATTCGCTCCCTCCCCTACAGTTGCAACAAACACCTCATCTTTCTCTGTACTGTCCCCCTCTGGTATATATACTGTAGACGTTGATCCGTCTAAAACACCCCTATTTGCCTCATTTTGGGCTGATTTCGCAGGTATTGCCCCATTTTGCAACACTTGTGCAGTTCCCAGGTCATCTGGCTTATATGCCTCGACTACGCTTGAGGAAGCGACAACATATCCTTCAGACAATACATCGTTTGATGAGGTTGGGGCTGTTTGATCATCACCCTCTTCTGGAATTACCTGCAAAACTGGTTGTGACACAGGTCTGTTCAATTCCAGTACTTCAGAAGTAGTTGATATTTCGGCCAATATGACTGGAGTTTCGATTGGGGTGGTATCCAGTGATGAAACCGGAGGTGGTACATTCGTTTCTTCTTGGATAGCTGGAACAGGTGGATAATACGGAATAGTATAATTGCTCCCAGGACTTGTATTGCTTGTTGGTGTATTTACATTTTGAACTTCATTACTGATTTCCTCTGGACTTGAACTTGCCGTTATTTCACTATTCTGATCATCATCGAAAATAGAGTCGTTCTGTGGATCTTGATTTGAAATTTCATCTGTTGTTGTAGCAGTCGTTGTCGCTATGTCAGAATTATTTTCTTCAGTACTTGTCGCTGTGGTCGTTGCAATTGAATCATCAGTACTCGTTGCATTTCCAGTATCTATGATCGGATCTGTCGTAGTGGCTGTAGTATCAGTGCTTGTAGCAGTTGTTTCATCAGTACTGGTGCTTACATCATCGTCTGGCTCATCACCCTCTTCTTCAGGTGTTGAAGTCGCATTCTGGTCAGATGTCGATGTGGCATTTTCTTCATCTGTAGATGTAGCGTTTTCGTTATCCGTAGAACTTGCATTCTCTTCGGTTGTCGTGGATGTTTCGAATACATGTTCAATGAAAATAGAGTGTGAAGCAAATTCGCTTGAAGTCGCTCCGAGAACATTCTCAAGAGATATTCTTACTCTGTATTCACCGATCTCTGTCGTAGTCGCATTATCATCGTCAGTTTTTCCATCCCAAATCCTATTTGTTGTGGTTGATATTTCATCCGTTTGCGGAAACCATTTTATCGCAGAACTTTCGTCACACAGAAGATCCAGAGTTTTACAAATCGCAATTGATCCAAATCTGACAGGCTCATTTGTTTCAATATCCATTGTGATGGTTTCACCTATATATGGATCAAATGTCATATCCGTTGAACTTCCATTCAAAGCGAATGAGATAATGTGTGGTAATTCACCTACAGTGCTTGTGGCAGTACTCGTGGCTGTTGTATCATCAGTCGTTGTTGCTGTTGATGTGGCAACGGGTTTTGAGTAATCGACAAAGATCGAGTACCGGCCAAATTCTGTCACTGGATCATTATCACTGAACCTCATAGCCGCCATGATGCGATATTGTCCTGGGCCAACGAAAGGACTATCTGATTCGGAAGATTCCCGACCGTTCCATTCCCTATTGATGTCGTATGCAATGTTTGTTCCTGAGAAATAGCGTGTGTAGTGGTTACCATCGCAAGGATCCCCAGCTTTACATATATACAAGCGGGTAAACTTGACCGGAAGATTGGAACTGACGGTAATATCGACAGATTGGCCTAAGAATGGGTTGAATGTCGCATTTTCGGCTTTGCCGTTCAGGAGAAAAGAGGTAATCTTGGGGCGAATATATATCGTTTGATCATCGTCCCCATCGCCATCGTCATCGACAGTCGCACTGGTTGTCGCTTGTCCGATATGAATGTCTGCTGTTGAACTTGCGTTCGCAAGGGGGATATTATCCAAGTTCTCAGTCACATCCTCTTCCCCCTCTGTCACCTTTTGTATATCCACATCAATTGTCGTGCTCGAAGTTGGATCTTTCTTTGTAAGAGTTATGTTCATCTTATCAGCCTTATCTTTAGGAACAAAAATGAAGGTGTCATCCCCAACGGTGTCATATGCAGTCCCCGGGACATTATTTTCAAGATTCCCATCGGTGTTTGGGCCAGCATGATTACCATTCTCGTCAATCATATCTACATTGGCTCCGCCATGAACGCTCAAGACAATATGATCAGGCAATTCACAATCACCGGAACTCTCAGAGAGATTCCCATATCCATGGAATTCCGATTCTTTTCCGGAAAGGATGAGTGGAATGAGGTTTTTTACGCCAACAGAACTTGGAATATTCATGTGGGAATCATTTTTGTTGTAATATTCCTTGGCAGAAAGAAGCCTTTCGGCACTTTTTTCCGGAACTGAACCATCACCAGACAAATATCTTATTTCAGTTTTTGTTTTACCATCTTCATCCTTAAGAAAATAAAATCTCTTAAAAGTCGGGGTTTTGCATCCAACGATATTGTACGCATTAACACCATATTCAGACATATTCATACGATCAAGATCGTTGTGAATACCGACGGCTTGATCAAGTACGTAACTGTTTCCGCCAGAGTTTTTCAAGAATTGATTTGATTCTTCGTACGACAACTCACCCAAAATTCCATTATTATCTAAATCATCCAAATCATTTAGATAGTAAGTATAATCTAGTGTTGAGGTTGAAAAATAGTCTGCACTTGGTAGAAGCTGATATGCCGATGGCATATTTTGTGATATTTCCTTTATCTTTTCTTTATTCAATCCTAATATACTAAGAATACTGATGTTAAAATCATCACCATTAGCAAGAACATTAAACGCTTTCGGCGAACCAAGATGAGGTGTGGCTATATCTATGAATTTATCAACCCTTCCTTCACCATATTGTTTTATGTAGTATTTCGCAACTAAACCACCCATACTATGGGCAATTATGTCCACTTTGTCTGATCCGGTCTGTGCTAGAATTTGGTCTATTTTAGACTTCAGCGTAATCTGAAACAGTGGCATATCTGCAGAGCCATCAACAACATTGCGAATATCAAGCCGCCAATCATATGGGAATACAAAAAAATCTTTATCCTCTTGGTATCCATTTCGTTCAAGCTCTGTTATAAGCCCATCAAGATAGTCTTTCTTGAATAAAGATACTCCTGCCAAACTAGCCTCTATTTTTCTAATAACATCTGTTGGCAGTATATCCGGTCGCAAAGGATCTATTTTCCCATCAGCAGTAAGTTTTAAATCATCCAAGTAGCTATCTGAGCCTAGCAAAAGTGCTTTAAAAACATTCGGCCAGACTTCTGTTGAATCACCATTGACCATCTTATCCAAATAACTTCCCATAACGCCCGGAATGATTATGACCGGATTCCTCTTGTGATAAACATAATCATCATCTACAACCTCAGCCATAACAGTACCGGTTGGATTGTTCAGCGTATGAGCAGGAATGATATGCACCTGGAAAAAAAGTCTGTCTGATCCACAACCATAATCATTCCACCCATTATTGCAATTACCATCAGGAAAAGCGTAGGTATAATAACCTTCAGTACTTGTGGACATCCTAAGTTTTCCATAACCGCCATAAAACAAGGTGTAGGCATTCAAACGACCAACACCTTCTAAAAATCCATAACATGTATCCTTAAAAGCCTGATTATTACAATAATCATTACAAACAAAACCTATCCTATTGTTAAAGGTCGGTTCAACTGAAGTGCTGAATGATCCGACATCAACCACAAGCGACCCAGAAAGCAAAGCATCGGGGTAATAACCAGTGATCATAGCAGCTGTATCAGCCGCGCTCACAATGCAATTATTGCTATCACAACTGATACTTCCAGTGAATGGTATTCGCACATCATCTGCAAAAGAATGATTAAACCAAGAACCAAAGATAAAAACAAACAAAAACAACAAAGAACATTTGTAAGATAGTTTCATCGAAAAAATGGCTAAAAGTAGTTTTTAGTTTGAAAGTTATTAGCTGGAAATATAATATCACAAACGACCTAAAAATTAAAAGTGTGGATAACTTTACCTTATAAAGTTACTTCATATAGATATAATAATCAAACATATCAAGCGATCTCAATACCGATGAATTCTGCTCTATGAACGTGATCTTCATCGGAGCGCCGGATCTGAGCCCCACTGCCGCATTCAGAAAATCGATGTTGACCGAAAAGGCAGATGTGGACGCCGTTCCCCCTGCGCTTGTCAGTATATTGACCGGGATGCCATTCGACTGCCATACGCCGCCTGAGAAGTAGAAGAGCTGTGCTGTGCCTGCTCTGGCATTGATCTCATTCCAGGCGCATCCAAGCTTGCTTGCGCTCCTGTTATCAATCACACCCGTAACCTTCAAAGGAAAGTTGACCCTTGAGTTCTCAACCGGGTATGTGACCTTCAAACCGCACCTTCCATCGTTCAAAACGGCTGTTTTTGATGGTGTGGCTGCCTTGTTCGCAGTTGTCTGCGTAGATGTCGTTGTAGGGGTATTTTGCGCCTTATTAGCCACCTTTACCACATCATCTTGGCCTGTAGCGATGAAATAAAGGCCTACTGCGACCAATATGACGACCACTATTGATAATATCTTGTTCTGATATATTAAGTTTTTCATATGCCGTATTATACCAAAAAAATCAGGCATGACAAAAGCCCCCTTTCGGGGGCTTTTGTCTGACCATCAGATCTGAGCCGAAGCCCATACCTGACCACAAGTGGTCATTAGTTAGCTGAAACGAGAGTGTACGAGTTGGTCAATGAGTATGAAGGGATCAGGTCTGCATGAAGCACTACTGAATCTCCTTCCACATCGTACCAATCAAGTGCCGCTGCTGCGCCAAGCTGAGTTACAACTGAATTACCGGTACCATCGCCTTCGGTCACTGTACCGTATAGGCTGAAGGTCTTTGATTGTCCGGCTGTCAATATGTAACCACCATCATTGAATTCTAGATCGTTTGCACCGTCATCAGCAACTGCTGTCGTTGATGCAACCTGTGTGTTTCCATCCTTCAATTGAAGAATTGCTGAATTTAGCAATACTCCGGTTGTAGCGACGGTTACTCCAATTGTAGTGATCTTAACTTTGTTTCCAACAGCTGTGACCGTGATGTCAGCCAATTTGGCTACACCGTTGACCAAGTTGTTTGAGGAACCTACAGCCACCGCTATTGTTGGGTAAGCGGCAACGACTGTCATCTTGTTTGCTGGAACGTAGACGTAGTTGGTTGCTGTCGTGTTACCTGACTGGTATTCGACAGAACCGACCACGAGCGTTGTTGAAGCTGCTGATGCTATTCCACCGACTCCAACCGTGTTGTACGAAACTGTGACTGGAACATCTGTACCAGCATTTGTGACTGGAACTGCGATGCTAAGACCAGAGATAGTTGTCGTGGCACCTACAGCGACTGTCTTTGTGACGCCACCTACTGTTATAGATGTGATTGCGTTTGTCAAAGAATCTTCCGCCAAAGTGAAACCAAGTTTGGTTATCGTAGCTGCGCCTGTCGTAGCTTTGAAGTTAAAGGTTCCAACGGCTGAGCCGGTTGAAGGGCCGATAACAAGCTGTGATACAGGTGAAGCGCTGGTGAGCGTAGGCGTACCTAGAGCACCAGTTCCGACAGTAAGGGTCTGACCGAGCGTTGATGTCGCTGTTGAAGCGTCAATGTTCGAGGTCAAGCCGTTTGCTGT
>JBAYMB010000016.1:0-12694 GCA_041663745.1 Minisyncoccota bacterium | reverse complement strand
GAGAAAAACAAAAAGATGAGAGCAAATGCATCAAACGTAAACACCATCCCATCCGGTATTATCTTATGCCTGAAATCATACACGGACATGGCAATCAAAACCGTAGTGACCAAGAGATAGAAAGGAAGGAACGAGGTCAAACCCACTTTCACAAAAAGAGCCGAGAAAAGGATGCCTGTCAGGGATTCAACTATGAAATACTGGGGCGATATCTTGCTTCCGCAACCCAAGCATTTTCCTTCCAAGAAAACGAAGCTGAAAAGAGGCACGAGCTCATACCATGAGAGCTTCTTGCCGCAGCTCATGCACTTCGATCTGCCGGTGAGGCATGAGTGTCCCGTGTTGTAGCGCAAGACAAGGACGTTCACAAAACTTCCGAAGAGCGTACCGAATATGAAAAAGATTATTATATTCAGGATATCCATGTTATGGCGTTATATCATACACTAACGGCGTTGTTGAAGCATTTATTACGTGAAGAGTATCCGCAGTATTACAATAGTTCAGACCGGAATCCAGAGGACTGGATGAAAAGCCTTTTTTTGACTGCAAATACTGATTGGTCGCTTCAAAGGTCGTCCAGAGATGATATGTGGTGCAGACCGTTGAGGCGGAACCGAAGATGGTGATGGGAACATAGTTATAACCATACCTTGATGAGTCGCCGGGACCATTCGGTCCGCCAGATGGACCTGCTGGAAACGATGGAAGATACTGTGGGACAAAATTGGATATGTTTGTTGGATATTGATGATTTTGATTGTAATAAGTTTCCAAAGCAAGCTGTATCGTACTTATATCCGAGACTCTCTGCTGGTCCCTGCTTTGTTCCTTTGATTTACTGAAGGAAGAATAGACGATGGCGGAAAGGATGGCTATGATCGCAAGAACTACCAAAAACTCTATCGTTGTGAAACCTTGTTTTTTCATGCGCCCATTATATCTTTTTTTGGACAAAACAAAAAGCCCCTTTCGGGGCTTTTGTAAGACTTAAGAATTATGGACAGTATGTTCCAGTGGACTTTATAGTGCCGCCTGTCGTAGTACCTGAATATCCCTTTGAGTCAACGCACCATACTCCTGCTCCTGAGGTTTTGAGCATTGCTGAGACTGTCCAGCCTGTCGTTGATGCCCAGCAAGAAACGTATGTCGTTCCAGAACCAGCAAGTGATTCAGTGGAGCTGACCATCCTTTGGATACCGTTGGTTCCGTCTGCACAGACACCAGCACCTGATGCTCCGGCTGCAGCGCCTCCATAGCTTCCAGCTGTATCATAGTACATCTCCGCCTGCGTCTTCATGCTTGAAAGCTGAGCTTTTATAGCACCGTCAGTTCCCTTCGTTCTTGCAGAGTTCAAGCTGGCCAAGACGACTGAAGCGAGAATACCGATAATCGCGATGACGACCAATAGTTCAATCAATGTAAAACCTTTTTTGTTCATAGACTTCATTTGTAAATAAATAAAATTTTGCTAATAAACCTATGCATTGATTATACACCCCCCTAGGCATAATAGTAAACAGCACCTGTGGATAAGTCGGATTACATACCTGACGACATACTGTATATAGGTATAAGGACGGATGCGAGAAGGAAAGCCACGCCAACGCCCAAAAAGACGATCATTGCAGGCTCGATCAAGGAAACTATGGAATCTATGGCATTGCTGACCTCTCTCCTGTAGAAGTTCGCGAGGGACTTTAGGATGTTCCCAAGCTGTCCAGTCTCTTCCCCGATCTTTACCATCTGCACGAATATCTGAGGTATTGGCTCATGCTTTGACATGGCATCGGACACGGAACTTCCTCCTTTGACATCCTCGACTGTCTTGTCCAAGATCTCCTTGAACATCAAGTTGTCAACGACAGCCGATGTTATATCAAGTCCGCGGACCATAGGGATGCCTGAATTGAGCATTGTGTTCATGTTGTCCGCAATTCTTGAGAGATAGAGCTTTGAATAAAGTTTCCTTATGAACGGCACGGTAATCTTCAGGTTATCAACCCCCTTCTTTCCCATCTCGGTCTTGGTATATCTCCAGAGGAAGATACCTCCGATGAGAAGGGCTACGAGCAGGAACAATCCGTAGTTTATAAGAAAATCGGAGAGACCGAGGACGACTTTGGTGTAGATGGGAAGCTCTTGCCCGGAATCCTTCAAGATGCCGCTGATCTTCGGAATGACCACTACCATCATGAGGGTCAAGACGGAGGCAAAGGTGAACATGATGAAAGCAGGGTATATGAGAGCGGTCTTGACCTTTGAGTTTATCTCGTAGGTCCTATCAAGATAGTCGGCCAAGTACATGAATGTTTGATCAAGTTTTCCTGACTCCTCTCCGGCCTTGACCATGTTCACATAGAAAGTAGTGAACACCTCAGGATGCCTGTTCAAAGAATTTGATATGGAGTTTCCGGACTGCAGATCGTCCGATACATCCGTCAGGTCCCTCTTCAGCGTCTGATTCTCCGTTGAAGCCGCAAGAAGCTGGAAGACCCTGAGAGCCGAGACTTGCGCCTCAAAGAGAGTTGCGATCTGCCTTGAAAGGATGACCACATCCTTGTTGGAAACTCTGTGCATAAAAGGAAGCTTGTTCAAAAGCGAACCGGCTTCATCTTCCGGCTTTATGGAAACGATGGCCAAGCCCCTTTTTTGGAGGGAGTTTATGGCAACTTCCATGTTCACAGCATCGATGCTGCCTTCCTTGGTACTGCCTTGTTGATCTAATGCGTTGTATTTGAATAACATGTCTTTATATTACATCATCCTCTGAAGGATCCTTGAATCGGTCGAGTACATATATGCGCTCTCTACTGTTATCTCCCCTCTCGCCACAAGGTCGGCAAGGCATCTGTTCAAGTCCACCATTCCCTCCTGCGAAGACGTCTCTATGACCGAGCTTATCTCGTGTATCCTGTTCTCGCGTATGAGGTTGGCGATAGCATTATTGTTTATCAAAAGCTCATATGCAGGCACGAGCCCTCCCGAGATCCTCGGCACGAGCCTCTGGGAAAATATGCCCATCAAGCTTCCGGCAAGCTGTATCCTTATCTCGCCCTGTTGTTCTGCCGGGAAGGAATCTATGATCCTGCTTATAGTCTGCGCCGCACTATTGGTATGGAGAGTTGAGAAAATCAAGTGTCCTGTCTCAGCGGCGGTGACTGCTGTAGCCATGGTCTCCCTTCCCCTCATCTCGCCTATGAGAGCGACGTTCACATCCTCTCGGAACATGCTCTTCAATGCTGTGGAAAAATCATCGGTGTCAATTCTCACCTCTCTCTGGTCTATTATGGATTTCTTCGCCTCATATACATATTCTATAGGGTCCTCGATGGTGATGATGTGCTCGGCACGGCTCTGGTTTATGCTCTCTATCATTGCCGCAAGAGTAGTGGTCTTTCCGTGTCCCACAGGTCCGACTACAAGAAAGAATCCTTGGGGCTTCGTGGTGAAGGACTCCAATATCTCGGGCAGATTCAATTCCTGGAAATTCCTTATCTTTTTCGGTATGAGCCGAAGAGCAATACTGATCATGCTCTGCTGAAAGAACGCATTGCCTCTGAATCTCTCCCCGTTTGGCGTGCTGTATGAGAAATCAAGCTCCTTTGTCTTCAAAAAAAGATCTCTGTTCTCCTTGGTCACGAGCTCTGACAGGAATCCTATGATCTCCTCCTTGCTGATCTTCTTCTCCTTGACCAAAGGCAAGAGAAGTCCCGATACGCGAATGGTCGGAACCTTGTCCTCAGACAAATGAAGATCCGATGCGCCTTCCTGGAAGACTATCTTTATCAAATTATCAAATTCCTTTTTGTAGTCCATATGGATGAATTATATCATTAAAATCCCTAGAGGTCATTCATCTCGCCGAACGGAATGATCTTGTTCATGGCCTTTATCATCGCATCCTCCTTCATTGTTATGAGCCCGTGCTGCCTTGCCACTTTGTATATCTCCGATTCCACCGGATTGTGGAGAACGAGCTTCTCTATCTCAGGATTCATGGTGAACATCTCAAACACTGCAATTCTGCCCTCAGTGCCGTTCGGACATTGCGGAGTAACCTCCGGTTCGTACATCTGAAGCTTCGTAGGGATCTCCTTTCTGAAGGCTGCGGGAAGGTCTGCAAATTGCTTTGCCACCATCTCTTCCGTGCTTTCGGAGAGACCGATCTCCTTTCCGGTGCCAGGACAAAGTTTGGTCACGAGTCTTTGGGCCATTGCAAGGACGAGGACGGGAGAAATGAGATATGGGTCCACTCCCATGTCTATGAGCCTTGGGATGACACCGCATGCTGTGTTCGTGTGGATGGTCGAGAGCACCAAGTGGCCCGTGAGAGCGGCTTGGACGGCAAGCTGTGCAGTCTCCTTGTCTCTGATCTCACCGACCATGATGATGTCAGGGTCTTGTCTCAAGGTGGTCCTCAAACCGTTCGCAAAATCGTATCCAATCTCGGGAAATACCTGCGATTGGCTGATGCCGTCTATCGAGTATTCGATAGGGTCCTCGAGCGAAAGGACGTTCTGGGTGTCCTTGTCCATTTCGTTCAACATTGCGTATAGCGTCGTTGACTTACCGGAACCGGTAGGACCGGAGATGAGAATGAGACCGTATGGCTTGTCCATGGCCTCTTTGACCATCTTCATGTATCTCTCGGAAAGTCCCATCTGCTCAAGTGTCCTGACACCCCTCTCCTGGTCAAGGATCCTCATCACGACCTTCTCGCCGTAATAGGAAGGGAATGTCGAGACCCTGAAGTCTATCTTTCTGCCGTCTATGCTTGCGCTGAAACGCCCGTCCTGAGGCTTTCTCTTCTCGTCAAGCCTCAAGTTGGAAAGAATCTTGATTCTTGCAACGACAGCCAAATGGACCTCCTTCGGAAGGACGAGGCTCGTATGAAGCACGCCGTCAACTCTGAATCTGACCCTGATCTTGTCCCTCAAGCTCTCGATGTGGACGTCTGAAGCATTCCCCTCCGTGGCGAATCTGAGTATGGTCGCAACGATCTTCGTGACCGGAGCATCTTCCACGATCTTCTGTTCCTCTTCCTTGGAGAGCAACTTATCTCCTTTCAATATCTCGACTCCGGAAGCGTCTCCTGCAAGTTCGGTATCAAGTTCGGTCAGTGCTTTTTTGACCTCGCCTGACAGTCCTTTGTAGCTTGAGATGACCTTTTTGAAATCTTTCTCCGATATCAAATATATCTTGTACGGCAAATTTAATTTTCCGACGATGAAGGTGATGGCATCCCTTGCTTCGATGTTCTCCGGGTCCATGAGACCGATCTCCAAAGTCCCGTCCTTCAGAGCGAGCGGGACGAATTGATAGTGGGTGGCTGCATCTTCCGAGACATATTTGAGCACTGAGAAAGGCACTTCTTGTCCGGCAAGGTCCTGGGTCGGAATGTTGTAATAGTCCCTCTTCACTTCAAGTATCTTGGCCGGCGTTATGCCTTCCTCCTCCAAAACTTGCTCCAATGTCTTGCCCGATGAAGACACCTTCTTTTGTATTTTGAGGGCTGTGGCTTTGTTTATTATGTTTTTCTCCTCAAGAATATCTAATATGTTCATATGTCTAGATTATCTAATTCTTCTTTGACGATGTTGCTGTGGTTTGTCCATCGCTTCCTATCGGCGCGAACGGATTGTTCCTTCCGGCCGGCTGCGAGGAGAATATCACGGTATTATCCTTCAAGTTCTGAAAAACGGGATCGGAGAAGAGCGATCTGTCCAGCTTCACTTGAGCCATTTTTTGCAGAAGAGTGTTTATATATTTCGCATCGACGGAATCGGCCGTGTTCGAAGCTGAAAGCGTCCCAGTATCGCTTGTTCCGCCCAAATACTGGAAAGCCATGGCGACAAGCGCCACTATCCCGACTACTATCAATATTTTTTTAATTCTGTCCTTTGTCATATTTTTATTTTAGCCAATACATGTTCATCCCTATGCTGAAATCATAGAAGCCGGAATCAGTGGAAGTGAAGCTTATGTCCGTGACATCCGTCAGCCTGAGGTTGTTCTGAAGGTCGTTCAAGAGATTGAAGAAGTTGGCATATGATGAGGTCACAGTGAACCTGACCGAGAGGGTCCCGTATGATGAACCGGTTTGGCCTATGGCGCTTGCCTCCGCCGCCCCGATATCTCCCACAGTTATTCCCTTGGCCACAAGGCCCCGTCCCTCCACTATCTTGCTTATCTCCACTATGAGCCTTATATTGTCTATATTGTCAGGAATGAACCTCTTCATCCTTTCCTGATCGACATCCGAGATCTTGTTCTTTTCCTCTATAAGGGCATTCTCCCTGGCCACGATGGTGTTCGAGCTCTTGGCTATGTTGCCATATTTTGCAAGCTCGTCTTTTAGGGAAGTTATGCTGCATGAAGAATAGTTGGAGGCATCGCAAGTCGCAGAACCTTTGTAGTTGGGATCGACGTAGCCGAAGAAAACGGCGAGTGATGAAAGTATTAAAATGATCGGCATTATGAAGTTCATATTATTGTATTTGCGCTACCAAACAGCTGCTCGACGTCTTTGAGAACGAAAGGCATTCCGGGATGATGAGAGCCGAGAACGAAAACGATACGCTGCCGTCGCCGTTTAAGCTCACATTCGTGAGCTGAGGCTCCTTTATGATGTTCTTCCAATCCGGCTTTCCGAACTCGTCGGCCTGGACCGCGACAGATTCAAAATCCCTTCCTTGTCCCGAAAGCTGTATGCCCACTCCAGACTTGCCGTCCGCGCTCTGTCCAGCGGAGGAAAATGCGAATGTCTTGAACTGGACGTTCTTCAAAGTGGCCTTCTGCAGAAAATCGAACACCGGGGTTATGTCCGTATGCTTCGCCAAAAGCTGTTTTGCAAGATTTATCCTTGAATCAAGCAGGACTATGCTGTCTATGGTGATGCCGTCGCTGATGAGTCCGTTCTTGTTGCTCTCGATGACCTTCTGCTCATCGGTTATCCTTTGGACCAGTATCTTCTTCTCCAAGAAGACCCAGCCGCCGATGCCGACGGACACGAAAAATATCAACATGGAAATGAGGAGAAGCACGCTCATGCCGGAAGTCGGCCTTGAGCTCATCCCCACTGACTTTTTGGGCATGAATGATGTTTGAAACTTGGTTTCCATATGTTGTTGTTGCCGATATTATACCTCAAAACATAAAAACAATACAATGCCGTTGTGGATACTAGATGCCCTGAAGCCTCCTTATGGCAAGGCCTATGGCGACTGCGAACTCGGGACCCGCGGTTTTCAGCACTTCCTCGAGAAATGCAGGATATTCCACCTTGGAGAACGGGTCTGCGACCTCGACGGGCGTCTCAAAGGCGCTTTGGGCCTTCTCTTTCATGCCCTTCAAAAGCGAACCTCCTCCTGTAAGGACGATCTTCGAGATCTTCTTGTTGGATTTTTTGTAATATCCGAGGATGAACCTTCCCGTTTCGGCGAATATGTAGTCAACCGTGACCGAGGATATCTTCACGACATCCCCGTTCTCGGTCCCTTCAAGGATCCCTTGCTTCCTCTTCAACTGTTCCGCCTCGGCAAAAGGTATGCCCAAAGATTTTGAAATTGAGATCGTGATGTCCTGCGATCCCCTGTTGATGACATGCGATGCTTTGAGCACCCCTCGCTCCATTATGAAGACTTTCGTGGAAGCCGCGCCAAGGTCCATTATCATCTGCGGAGCAAGCCCAGGCTCAATTGAAACCCTCATGCTGCTGAATATCTCCACTTCCGAAAATGACGCATTGAGGCCGACGAGCTTCTGGACCTCCTTGTTCTTGTTCAGTGCATCATTGTGAATGACCACAAGCAGGATCTCCGTTCCGCTCTCTTCGGGCGCCGCCTGTCCGTTCTGGAATTCCGAGACAGTGCTCTCGTCCTTGGGCACGGCCCACCAGTCCAAAGTCACTTCCGTTATGGGCACCGGGATGTATTTTCTCGCTTCAAGAGGGATCATGTCGGCGAACTTCTTCTCATCAGTCGTCGGTATCCTAATGAAGACGAGGAAGCTTGCTCCGATCGATATGGACATGCCACTGTCCATGGTCGTGACATTCGCTTCCCTGAAAAGGTCTTTTATGACCTCTGCGAGTTTTTCCGCGGAAAGGACGGTGGACCTTCCAAGATCCGTCCCGCCATATGGGCCCAAGCCTATCTCTCCGTACGTCTCAAGCACGGCCCTTCCGCTCTTTTTCTTCAATTGCACCACTTTTATGGAAGACGAACCTACATCAAGACCGATGACGCTTGAGATCTTGGGGGCGAAAAGCGAACCGAATATGTTTTTTAAAGAATTATCCATTGTTTGAAGAATATGAATTATGAACAGGGATACGGAAAGATTCAGGATCCTGCGATTCTTTCCATGTTATTATAGCACACGAAACAGCGAGTTCAACAAATATGCTATACAGGATGTTCAACGCCATACTTGACCTTCTTTTTCCCAAGGAAGTGGATATTTCTGCCATAGAGAGCATGTCTCTTTCTGATATCACCCTTCATATTCCTGTGGCAGATGAATTGGGGACAAGCGCATACAAAGCCCTGTTCCAATACCGGGACAAGGTCATGAGAAAGGCTGTTTGGGAGATGAAATATGCAAATAACAAGATAATTACGAAAAAATTCTCCGAACTTCTATATGAGCTCATCTTGGAGACCGCATCTCTCGAGATGTCCTTCTCTAATTTCAAGGATCCAATGGTGATACCGATACCTTCAAGCAAAAATGCTCTGAAAGAGCGCGGGTTCAACCAGAGCGAATCAATTGCAAAAGAAATAATTTATTTTGATGGAGGAAAAAATTTAAAATTGTGCCTTGATGGCCTGAAAAAGGTCAAAGAAACAAAACATCAATCGAAATTGAAGAATAGAAACGAGAGATTGAACAACTTGAAAGGATGTTTTTATGCCGATCCGGAAAAAGTCAGAGGAAAAAATATCATTCTAATAGACGATGTCATTACGACAGGCACGACCATGAAGGAAGCTTCGGATACATTATTGAAAGCAGGGGCGAAAAAGGTCATCGGGTTTGCCATGGCGCATTAGAACATCATTTGGCTGCGACTTCATGGCTTGCTTTGCCTTCTGCATATAGTTTTTGGATGTCGGAAGAGGATAAAACGGAAGAATACACGCGAACATCGTCAATCAAACCATCAAAAGGATAACCACTCCATCTACTTCCGATATAAAGATTTCCGGTACCAGTAAAATCAGCCGAGGCTATAGCACTCCTTATCAGAGAACCGTCAAGATATATGATCCTTTCTTTTGTATCCGCATTATAAGTGCCAACCCAAAGATGCCAATCTGCATCAGTATATGTTCTTCGCGTATCAAGATCGTTGCCATAAAATGAAAATACAAAATAATTCGTATCTCTGAAGCCAAAAATGAGTCCTTGATTCGCTGTTCCAGTGCCTCGACCCATAATTACATCGTAAGTGCCAGATGTATCCCTTTTTGCCCAGGCAGACAGCGTAAAACTTGAATTCACAAATGATTGGAGCTGGCCTGTGGTAACAATATAATCATCTGTACCATCAAAATCATATGCACCCTTATTGTTGTATCCGGAAGTGGTGGCATAAACAGTGCCAGAAACAGTTCCG
The DNA here is from genome assembly GCA_041663745.1 of Minisyncoccota bacterium. GTDB lineage: Bacteria > Patescibacteriota > Minisyncoccia > Phycocordibacterales > GWA1-40-21 > Bog-1340. Next base: position 3,072 of record JBAYMB010000016.1, on the reverse strand, counting down.
TGATTGTTGAATCCTGATGTGTCATATGTCAGAGAACCTACTTGTGGCATATCAAATGTCCATTCTCCCACCAATTGATCTCCAATGGAGTGAAGTGTTGAGGAATCAAAGCGTATCCCTGCAGTAACCCTTGCCCTATCCCTCAAACCTGTGATATTTGTGTAGATGACGGAAGAGAGTATGCCTACGATGGCAATGACGACGAGAAGCTCAATGAGGGTAAAACCGCGTTTGTTCATATCGATATTATATAATAAAGAAAGAAACAAGCAAGAATAATGTAAAAAAAACCGCTGCGTCTCATTGCGCAGCGGGTTTTTGGGCTTCTTTCTTTTGCGGCCCAAAGTGCTCATCATACATGACACTGAGAGTATTTTGCACCTTCTTGATCCTTTCCTTCCTCTCCTCTTTGACTTTTTCGGAAAAGTTCATGAATGGGAACGGAATTATCCATCCGGACGCATTCTTGAAGACCAGGTCCTTTATGTCCGAAGATTCATCGTTCATGATCTTGATCTCGGCCCTTGCGCCTGCCAAAGCGACTATGAAACGATTCTCTCCCTTGATCCCCTTGTCAACAAGCTCTTGCAGGATCTTTTTGATGTCTTCCACAAGGGCAGTGCGGGGAGACTGATGAAGGAACTTGGCATAGGAGGCCAGAAGCCTCTTCAAGTCGTCCTTTTTCCTTTTTTCTTCGAGCGCCTTTCGGAGCCCGACTTTGCTGATTCTTTTCAACATCGGACCCCTCCTTCTTTTGATGAGCGACTTAGTTTGTACAACCTGCCAAAATTCTGGCACAGTTCGAACAAAAAATCAACGAAAGTTATTCGACTTCTCCTGCTGCCTTCCTGTAATTGCAATAGTCGCAATTCGGGTTTGACTTCGGCATCTTGCCGTCCAGACATTTCTTGATCTCAGAGAGGGTCTTCTCCACCCAGGAATCATCTCCTTTGTACGGGATGACATCAATGTCGAATTCAAGCTTCCCATCAAAGGCCGTTCTGTCGGTCTTGCCGTTGCAATACACGAAATATCCGGTATCTGAGACATCAAATCCGCTCTTCCGCAACAGCCATTCATATATCTCCATCTGTCTCTTGTATCCTATCTGCCACTCTGCATCAAGATTCACTTTTGTCGGTTTGCTTGTGGATTTGTAGTCAACGACCATGATCTTCCCGTTCCTATCGATCCACAGATCGTCCACCGCGCCCGTGATCAGGAGATTCGTCGGTTCATGGAGATATTGGACACCTTTGAAATTCTCCCTCCACTCGTTCATCATCTTGTGCGCAAAGGGCACAGCATCGATCCCATATGCTTTCATGAGGGGGTGGGCAGTCTGCTTCGCCCTGTGAATGTCAAATTCCTTCTTCAGAAGCGCATCAACGGCGGAGTTCAAAGCGAACGGGAATCCCGGCGGCTGGGCAACCCCGAGCCTGCGGTCCATGTAGAAGCATCGGGGGCAATTCATGAAAGCCTCTATCTTCGATCGTGACAATTTAAAAGGTTCCGAGCTCTTCGGATCGTACAGATTCCTTGTTCTGTTGGCGTTGTAGTATTCGGACATGTCATTTGCTTGAGATCATTTTCAAATATTCTTCCCTTGTTATGTTGAGAATTTTCAAATTATTCAAAATTATAAAAGTTGGAAGTGAAGTGTCTCTTGGAATGACAAGTGGCCGCTTTATCCCCTCTTTCCAATAAATTCGATGGTCGCCTTTCTCTCTTTTAAATTCGCATCCGATTTTTAATAGAAATTTTTCGAACTCCTTCCAATGAATAGATCGGATTCTCGGCATATTGGAACTATGCTAAAGCTGGAAGCCGTAAACCCAGAGACTCCGAAGAGATAATCTGTGGCGGAGTCCATTGCTTCTGAACTTTCTTCCAGCCTAGCTCCATAAGTACATCATTTGCCGTTCCAGCTTCCATGATTTCCTCTAAAAATAAATTGACAAGCTCTGTAAATCTTACTTTCACTTCTTTTTCGGATCTTCCCGATGTGGAAATATCAAGAGCAGGAGTATAGGCGACAAAACGCTTATTTTGCTTTGTTATGACCATGGGCAAATGAAATGAAAATTTATTGTTTGACATGCGTACAATGCTATCAAAAATACTTTATTTTGACAAATCGTTTTAGAGCCAATATAAAAACCTCTCTGTCATTACAACAGAGAGGCCTTTTGATTCAGCAACTCGCGTTCAAGCGAGCCCAATTTTCCTTCGGACGAACCGCTTCGGAACCCGCTATGCAAAGCGGACATTTTCCGGGATCCCACATGGGCATCTCACGGTCGATGAGCGCGATGATCTTCTTTCCGTTCACTTCCTTGAGGCCCGACCGATTCACGAGAACGAGAAGAAAAGGCAGAGTGGCTCCGCCGGCATTGGCAACAGCCGATTCCGTAAGGCCAACGCTGCCACCCGTCGTGAGCACATCTTCGCACAACAAGATCGATTGGCCGGGAAAAAGCTCGAGTTCTTCACTGTCAAAGAGCATCGATTTCTTCCCGTCTTCTTCGTTCTTTGCCGGCGATGCCCAAAAACAGGAATCCTTGGTTACATGTAAAATCTGAGCACAGATAAGTTGAGCGAGTTTCGTCGCTCCCGTCTGGGGCCCGACAACGACTGCCACTTTCGCAATATCCACCCCATGTGAAACGAGCTTCTCAACAAGATCACAAGCGGCTTCACGCAAAAGCTCCTCGTCCGGGATCACCAAACGGCTGTTAAAAAAGCCGTTTGAGTGCTTACCCGAAGTGAGCAGCGCATGCGGCCGCTTCGGATTTTCATCATGAATCCAAAGTGCATCTTTCTTCTTGTACTCCTCGATCCACTGCTCTTCGGTCCTAGTGGGCATGGAAGCATCCTTTCAAAGTTCAATTCACGCTTTTAAGCTGCGTGCATAGCTTGTCAGAACTTATTCGACTCTTTCCAAATCCTATAGTGAAACTCCACCGACGGAGTCGGTGGCTTCCTACAGCACGAGTTTCTGTTGCCCCGAGTCTTCTTTGTTTTGGTATTCCACATACGCAAGAATTTCCTTTTCATTCAACCCTATGGTCG
>JBAYMB010000015.1:0-13187 GCA_041663745.1 Minisyncoccota bacterium | reverse complement strand
TGTCAGCTCATCATCGCCACTTGGAACATACTCGGTAATATATACAGTGACTGATTCCTCAGGCAATTCAGCAGGAGCAGCAAGAACTGTGAACGTAGTCCCTCCAGATACGACAGCACCTGTCATCACAATGAATGGTTCAAATCCTGTCACTCTAGTTTCAGGTATGACCTACATTGATGCAGGCGCGACAGCAATGGACAACTTCGATGGAGACATCACAGCGAACATCTCGGTCTTGAACTTCGTGAACAACATGTCAGTCGGTACATACTCGGTCATATACAGCGTATCTGATGCGGCAGGGAACACAGCTTCCTCAACAAGAACTGTGAACGTAGTAGCCATAGCTGATACGATAGCTCCGACAATAACGATAAACGGAGCAAACCCAGCAAGCGTCACGGTAAACCATGCATACACGGATGCCGGAGCGACTGCCACGGATAACATAGATGGGGACATAACTGCGAACATAAATGTCACAAGCAATGTGAACACTGCAGTCATAGGCTCATACTCTGTGACATACTCTGTCACTGACGGAGCAGGGAACAGCACATCAACTTCAAGAACAGTGAATGTAGTTTCAGGAGGTATCAATAATGGAGGAGGAAACACCTCATCAAGCGGAGGCTTGGGCGGACAAACGATCGCATACTATCCTCCAACAGCGCCTGTGAATAACAATCAGAATCCTACGACAGCACCTGAGAACAATGTTCCGGTTGTGGTACAGGAGCCTGAGGTTGTAGTCGCTCCAGTAGTTGCACCAGTTGTCGAGACAACGACTGTGACAAACCCTGAGACAACGACAGTGTCACCAAGCGAAAGCACTATGGAAGGAGGCGTCACAATCCCTTACGGAATAGGCTTTGTTGCTTCAACCACAGCTTCGACATCTGAGACAGCTGAGATCGCTTCAACGACTGCAACAACCACGAACGGATTCGTTGCAACCGTACTTGAGAGCATCTCCAACATGCCAAGGTCTCTAATGATAGTCATAGGGCTTGCCATACTTGCAGCCATAGGATGGTTCATCTACAACAAGAAGAGAGTGGAAGAGGTAATCGAGGAAGAGATAGAGGAGATAATATAAGAAATTCAAAAACCGCCTTCTAGGCGGTTTTTGAATTCATCTGTATTCCTGCTTGCTATACCTTATCTTCTCCGCCTCGCTCATCGCTTCTTCCGGAGTTATATCCAGAGCATCCAATCTCTTGATGAGCCTGACAAGCGCCGGTATCTCAAAATCATTGGTGCCCATGACGGCGCATTCCTGCATCATAAGCTGTATATGAGCTTTTGCGTCCTCCTTTTGAGGCGCTTTTTCCAATACCCCCTTGTTTTCCATGGCTAAATCATACCATAATAGGGTGTGCATAACCAACATTTGACATTTATACCGGTTTGGAATAGACTAGTGGAAGCTTTAAAAGGAATGAGTTGCGGGCGAAAGCGCCAAATACGAGCCAGATTAAGTTGCAAAGATCTTGCTTAGAAAAATAGGATAAAATTTAAAAAGGAAAAATAACCCCTTAATGGTGTAAGGTGTGTATTTTTTTGTTTAAATTCACGAAAGTATATCGCTCTTATTTTTCCGCGCAAGATATGACATGTATCAGATCTTTTACCAACTGTTTTTTATTTTAACAACACGATGAACAAGAAACCGGCAAATGTTTTGGTAGATGGAGTTTTGGGAGGAGGGCTCCAGAAGAAATATTTCAGCAAGTTCAAGGAGCCTCTCATTGACATACCCAATCTGGTGGACCACCAGACCAAATCCTTCCAGTGGTTCTTGAAGGAAGGCATCGGAGAGGTCTTCAAGGAATTCTCGCCGATCAAGGACTATGCCGACAAGAAGTTCGAGCTCTCTTTCTCCGGATTCGAGGTTGGAGCGCCGAAGGACAACGAATTTGAGGCGAAGGACAAGAAAATATCATACGATGCCCAGCTCAAAGCAAAGGTGAAATTGAAGAACAAGAGCTTGGGAAGCGAGATAGAGCAGGAGATATTCCTTTCGGATGTTCCTTTGATGACTAATCATGGTACGTTCATAATAAACGGAATTGAGAGGGTCATCGTCCCTCAGCTTGCAAGGTCATACGGTATATTCTTCACTTTAAACGATGCAAAGGGCAAGAACCTATTCGGTGCGAAGGTCATACCGGCAAGAGGCGCTTGGCTTGAGATAGAGTCGGAGTCTGACGGGGCCATATATGTGAAGATAGACAAGAAGAGGAAGTTCGCCATCTCTTCTCTTCTTCGTGTGCTCGGAGCAAAGACGGACAAGGAGATGCTGGAGCTTTTCAAAGGAAATGATGCTGCCACCAAAGTGGTTGAGACCACTCTCCTGAAGGACCACGCAAAGACCCAGGACGAGTCATATCTTGAGATATACAAGAGATTGAGGGACGGAGACCTTGCCGCAGTTGATAATGCAAGGGAGTTCATAAAGACCATATTCAATGCAGAGAGATACGACATATCAAGGGTCGGAAGGTTCAAGTTCAACAAGAGATTCAATAAGCCCATGGACGAGAAGTCCTTGGAGGACAAGGCCATTCATACGGATGACATAGTTTCAGTCATAAAGAAGATAGTTGAATTGAACAATGATCCTGAGGCAGTCGAAGACGACATAGACCACTTGGGCTCAAGAAGGGTCAGATTCGTCGGAGAACTATTGCAGACAAAGTTCAGAGTCGGTATGGCTCAGATGAAGAGGAATATACAGGACAGGATGTCTACCGTAGATCCTGACATAAAGATGCCGGTCCAATTCATTTCCGCAAGACCGCTACAAGCGAGAATCAAGGAATTCTTCACGACAAACCCATTGTCCCAGTTCATGGGCCAAGTAAACTTGCTTGAGGAGATAGAGCACTTGAGAAGGCTTTCCGCTCTCGGTCCCGGAGGATTGACGAGAGAAAGAGCCGGATTTGAGGTGAGAGACGTCCATCCTTCCCACTATGGAAGAGTTTGTCCGATCCACACACCAGAAGGCCAGAACATCGGTCTCATTCTGAACCTTGCAACATATGCAAGGGTCAATGAGTTCGGGATGATAGAGACGCCATATGCAAAGGTGAGGAACGGCGTCGTCACAAAAGAGGTCAAATACTTCAACGCCCTTGAAGAGGAGAATTTCAATATTGCCCACGGAGGCATAGGATACGATGACAAGGGGAAGATAACCGATGAGGACGTGGAGGTCAGAAAGAACGGCGTGCCAAGCCTTGTGAAGAAGGAGAACGTGGACTACATAGACGTATCGGCAAACCAGGCATTCTCAGTCGCTACATCGACCATTCCTTTCCTTAACCACGACGATGCAAACCGTGCGCTCATGGGAACGAATATGCAGAAGCAGGCAGTGCCTTGCGTCGTTCCTGAGGCTCCGCTAGTCGCAACAGGCATCGAGGGGGAAGCTGCAAGATACACAGGCAGGGTCATATATGCCGAAGAGGAGGGAACTGTTGTTGCAGTGGATGCTTTCAGAGTAGTGGTGAAAAGCGCAAAAAATAAAAAGGACAAGGAATATAAATTGATAAGCTTCTCAAGGACGAATGGATTCACTCCTTTCCACCAGAGGCCATCGGTCAATCTCGGACAGAAAGTGAAGAAGGGGGATCTCTTGGCAGACACCTCGTCATCAGTCAATGGTGAGATGGCAATAGGCCAGAACGCCCTTGTTGCATTCATGACATGGAACGGAGCGAACTTCGAGGACGCCATCATACTTTCCGAAAGGCTCGTCAAAGACAGCAAATTCACATCAGTACATATAGAGGAGTTCACGGTGAACGTGCGCGATACGAAATTGGGTCCTGAGGTCACGACGCATGATATACCGAACGTAGGAGAGGCGAAACTGAAAGATCTTGATGAAGACGGAATAATTAGAATTGGCGCAGAGGTCATGCCGGGAGATATTTTGGTTGGAAAGATCACGCCAAAGGGAGAAACACAATTAACACCTGAAGAAAGGCTTTTGAGGTCCATCTTCGGAGAGAAAGCGAGAGACGTCAAAGATACTTCAAAGAGGCTTGAGAGCGGAAAGAAAGGAAGGGTCATCTCGGTCAGGATATTCTCAAGAGAGAACGGTGACAAGCTTGAATCGGGGATCATAAAAAGAATACATGTCGAGGTTGCACAGCTTCGAAACATCTCAGTCGGAGACAAGCTTGCAGGAAGGCACGGGAACAAAGGTGTCATCTCAAGGATATTGCCTGTAGAGGATATGCCGTACATGGAAGACGGCACGCCTGTTGATGTGATTCTCACACCTCTAGGTATTCCTTCCCGTATGAACTTGGGACAGATACTCGAGCTTCACTTGGGCCTTGCAGCAAACACCCTGAACTACCAAGCCATAGTCCCGCCATTCATGGGAGCTACAGAGGTTGAAATAAAAGAGGAATTGAAGAAGGCCGGATACAACGAGAGCGGAAAGATGAAGCTCTATGACGGAAGGAACGGACAAGCATACAAGCAGGACATCTCGGTCGGATACATGTACATATTGAAGCTTCACCATGAGGTTGAGGACAAGATACACATGAGATCCATCGGTCCATACTCAATGATCACACAGCAGCCGCTCGGAGGAAGAGCTCAAGGAGGAGGACAGAGATTCGGAGAGATGGAAGTCTGGGCGCTTCTCGGATACGGAGCCGCATATACATTGAGAGAAATGCTCACGATCAAATCAGACGATATTCTGGGAAGAGCGGCAGCATTTGATTCCATAGTCAAGGGAGAGAAGATCAAACAGCCGAACTTGCCGGCATCGTTCAACGTATTGTTAAACAGCTTGAGAGGCCTAGGGCTCAATGTCGAACTCAAGAACGAGAAGAGAAATGATGATGATAAATAATCTCTAAACATACAAACATATGAAAATAAACAATAAATCATCAGATCAAAATTTCAACGTAGTGTCCTTGGGCGTAGCGTCTCCCGAGGTCATCTTGAAATGGTCGTTCGGAGAGGTCACAAAGCCCGAGACCATAAACTACAGGACCCAGAGATCGGAAAGGGGAGGCCTTTTCGATGAGAAGATATTCGGTCCGGACAAGGACTATGAATGCTACTGCGGAAAGTACAGAGGCATAAGATACAAGGGAATAGTCTGCGAGAAGTGCGGAGTGGAGATAACAAGGTCCATAGTCAGAAGGGAAAGAATGGGACATATAGAACTGTCTTCCCCGGTTTCCCATATCTGGTTTCTAAGAGGCGCGCCATCAAGGCTCGGCGCAATAATGGGAATGTCAGTCTCAGATCTTGAGAAGGTCATATATTTTGCAGGATACATAATCACAAAAGTCGCAGAAAGCGAGAAATCAAGGATATTGAAGGAGATAGAGAACGAGTTCAAGAACAAGGTCAAGAACGTAGCTGACGAGAAGACCAAGGAGGCTTTGAAGGAAATGGCCCAGAATGCCAAGAAGGAGGTTGAGAGCATACAGGAAGGCAAAGTGCTTGATGAGGTCATGTTCCACAAGTTCTCCATGAAATACGGAGCGGCCTTTGAGGCTGGCATCGGCGGAGAGGTCATATACGAGATATTGAAGAGAATTGACCTTCACGATCTTGAGAAGAAGATCTTGACCAATCTTGAAAAATCAAATGCAATGGAGAGCGAGAAGCTGAACAAGAGATTGAGCTTGGTGAGATCGATGATTGCTTCAAACACAAGGCCTGAATGGATGTTTCTGACAAAAATTCCTGTCATACCTCCAGCACTTCGACCGATGGTGCCTCTAGATGGAGGAAGATTCGCCACATCAGACGTGAACGACCTGTATAGGAGGGTCATCAACAGGAACAATAGACTTTTGAAATTGAAGGAGATAAGCGCTCCGGATGTTATTCTTAGAAATGAAAAAAGAATTCTTCAAGAAGCGGTTGATGCCTTGATAGATAATTCCATAAGGCACGGTAACTCGCTGTTCTCAGCCTTGGGAAGCGCTTCGCAGAAAAGGCCTTTGAAATCTCTCGCAGACAATCTGCAGGGAAAAAGGGGGCTCTTCAGGTCAAACTTGCTGGGTAAGCGCGTGGACTATTCCGGAAGATCGGTCATCGTCGTCGGTCCTGAGCTGAAGCTTGACCAGTGCGGTCTGCCGAAGCATATGGCGCTTGAATTGTTCAGGCCATTCGTCATATCGGACCTTTTGAAGAAAGAACTCGCATACAATATAAGAGGAGCAGGCAAGCTCATAGACGACGGAGTTCCCGAGGTCTGGGCCATACTTGAGAATGTCATCAAAGACAAATATGTGCTTTTGAACAGAGCTCCTACGCTTCACAGGCTTGGTATACAAGCTTTCCGACCTATACTCATTGAAGGAAACGCAGTCCAGGTCCACCCTCTTGTTTGTACCGCTTTCAATGCAGACTTCGACGGAGACCAGATGGCCGTTCACGTTCCGCTCGGTGAAGAAGCACAGTTAGAGGCAAAGGAAGTGATGGCGGCAGACAAGAACATTTTGAAGCCTGGAAACGGGGATCCAACAATATCCTCGAAGCTTTTGGACATCGTCCTCGGCTGTTTCTGGATGACAAAAATGGTCCCGGGAGAGAAAGGAGAAGGCAAATACTTCCAATCGGCGAATGCTGCCATAACAGCATATGATTTTGACGTCATAGGGTTCAGGACGAAGATAAAAGTCTTGCCTCCGGAGAAGGAGAAATACGCCGCATTCAAAGGACAAGTATTCGAGACGACTGTCGGAAGGCTCTTGTTCAACACCGTTCTTCCCGCAAACTATCCATACGTCAACAAAGAGATGGAGAAGAAGGCCATGGTCAAGATAATAGACGAGCTCATCATAGAGCACGGACCGGACAAGATCGCCCCTATAATGGACAAGATAAAGAACTTCGGATTCAAATACGCGACAGAGTCCGGCGTTACATGGGGCATAGACGATATCCAGGTTCCGAAGGAAAAACAAAGCATCATTGATGGATCAAAGAAGAAGTCATCCGAGGTTCAAGACCAGTTCAACGAAGGACTCCTGACCGAAGAGGAAAGAGCAAGATTGAACGTTGAGATCTGGCAGAATGCCAAAGGCCAGCTTGAGAAGCTTCTTCCCGACACGCTTGATAAGAACGGCTCGGTGTACGATATGTGGAAGTCTGGCGCAAGAGGATCTCTTGGATCCATCGTCCAGATGGCAGGCATGAAAGGTCTCATCCAAAACATCCTGGGAGATGTCATTGAATTCCCAGTCATCAACTCCATGAAAGAAGGATTGACCCCTATTGAATACTTCATTACCACGAATGGTTCAAGAAAAGGTTTGACAGATACCGCCCTTAACACTGCAAAGGCAGGATACCTCACAAGAAGGCTATTTGATGTTGCTCAGGATATCGTCATCACGGAGGATGATTGCGGCACGAAAGAAGGCATAACCATAAACAGGGCTCTTGGAATGGATACAGGCTCATCAATAGCGAAGAAGGCGAGAGGCAGGGTCTTGGCCGAGGATATCGTGAAGGATGGAAAGGTAATCTTCAAGAAAGGGGCGCTTCTCACGAAAGATGACGCCCAGAGGATAGACGAGCTTGAGATAGAGAACATCGTCATCAGATCACCGCTCACATGCAAAACTCTGCACGGCATCTGCTCAAAATGCTACGGCATGGACCTTGGAAAAGGAGGTGTCATTGATATCGGAGAGGCCGTTGGTACGATCGCAGCACAGGCCATCGGAGAGCCTGGAACCCAGCTCACCATGAGGACGTTCCATGCAGGAGGAGCCGCATCAGTCGGAGGAGACATCACCCAAGGTTTGCCTAGGGTTGAGGAGATCTTCGAGAAGAGAAGGCCGAAGAATCCCGCGGTCATCGCCACGGTCAATGGAACTGTCACATCAGTAAAAGATTTCGGAAAGGAGAAGATAATCACTGTCATTCCTGACATAGAGGACAAAGGCAAGAGCAAGAAAGCAGGCGACATCGAATATGTGTTCAATCCGAAAAGGATCGCGCTTGTGAAGTCCGGTGACAAGATACAGAAAGGACAGCTGCTTACCGACGGTTCTGCCGATATAGATGAGATATTTGAATTTGCCGGAAAGGACAAGGCCATGGAATACATCATCAGCGAGGTCAGCAAGCCGTATGAGCTCCAAGGAGAAGCTGTGGCAAGAAAGCACATCGAGATAATAGTAAAACAGATGTTCTCAAAGAAAATAGTCAAGAATCCCGGCTCATCGAATTATTGCGTCGGAGACATCATTGACGAGCTTGATCTCGTCATTGAGAACAAAAAAGCCAAAAAGGGCGATTCCATCGAAGCAGAGCTTCTTGTCATGGGAATCACAGAGTCATCCCTCTCGCGAAGAAGCTTCCTTTCAGCCGCATCATTCCAGCACACAAAGAGGATCCTCATCGGCGCTGCCATAAAAGGGACAAAAGACGAATTGAAAGGGCTCAAGGAGAATGTCATCATCGGAAGGGTCATTCCTGCGGGAACTGGCTTCAAGGGAAGCAAGAAATACGAAATGATAGAGGACTTGCATGCGAGGGAGATGGATGCGGAATACGACTCCGAATAGGTTTTGATCGGTGGTGAACAATTGAAATATGTCATCGTCCGTAGAACAAATAAAAGAAAAACTGGGAATTGAGGAGGTTGTCGGCTCATACATCAAATTGGAAAGGGCCGGCAATAATCTCAAGGCAAGGTGTCCGTTCCATAATGAGAAGACACCGTCTTTTTTCGTGTCTCCCGACCGTGGCTCATACTACTGCTTCGGTTGCGGGGCGAAAGGCGACATATTCAGTTTTGTGGAGCAGTTCGAGAGCGTGGATTTCGTCGGAGCTTTGAAGATACTTGCCGACAAGGCCGGAATACAGCTTGAGAAGTTCACGCAGAAAGGCGACAAGAAGGACCGGATATATCTTTTGCTTGAGACCGTCGCTCTCTTCCTTCAGAACAATTTGGCAAGCGAGGACATTCCTCTTGAGTATTTGAAGAAGAGAGGGCTCAAAGACAAGACCATAAAGGATTGGAGGATAGGGTATGTCAGGGATGATTGGAGGACCATGCACGATCATTTGAGATCAAAAGGATTTACGGAAGATGAGATGTTGCGCGCTGGGATCACGAAGACAGAAGGACAGAACACATATGACAGGTTCAGAGGAAGAATAATGTTCCCCATCTTTGACAGCGCCGGCAGGGTAGTGGCCTTCTCAGGAAGGATACTCCATGACGATGGAAAGTCTGCAAAATATCTTAACAGCCCTCAGACCGAGGTGTTTGATAAGTCAAAGATATTATATGGATATGACAGGGCAAAGCAGTCAATAAGGAAATTCGATTTCTCCATATTGGTTGAAGGACAGATGGACATACTCATGTGCCATCAGGCAGGCTTCACGAATACAGTTGCATCTTCAGGCACGGCATTGACCGCTCTTCATCTTTCGTTATTGAAAAGAATTTCGAATAAGATAATAATGTCCTTTGATTCAGACAATGCCGGGGCAAAAGCCGCGGAGAGGGGATGGGCTCTGGCACTTTCCGCCGGCATGGAAGTCAAGATCGCTGCAATACCTGAGGGATATGACCCGGCAGACCTCATACTCAAGGACAAAGAAGCATTCAAGGATGTTTTGAAGAAGTCGGTCCATTTGATCGATTTTCTGCTGGGAAGAGCGCTAAAAGAGACAGAGGACAAGAAGAAGCTTTGGTCCATCATCAAGACGAAGATACTGCCGTACATGTATCTTTTGGAGAGCAGTGCGGAAAAGGGACGATATGTCTCGAAGATCTCGGAGATGATAGGCATAAAGGAGGAGTTCATATGGGACGACCTGAAGAAGGTCAAATTGAGCGAAGAGTTCAAACCGGAAGCCTCAAATGAGGAGAGCTTTGCGGACAAGGAGGTTCTTAGAGCTCGCCTGAAGCCCGGTTCTGCCCTGAGAAGCCTTGCAGCCATGGCCCTTTGGCTTGAAGGAATGGAAAAGCCGATCATCGGGACAGCTGCGCTCAGAGAGAAGATTTTGAATACTATAGGAAAGGAGGAATATGATGCATTGAAAAGGGAGATGGAACCAATGAAAAGCGAACTGGCTTTTGAGGCCGAGGTCTACTACGGAAAGAGCGGAGAGAAGAAACTGGACAAGGAGATGGAATACTTGATCCTCAATGTGACCGAAGAGCAATTCAAGAAGGAGCTCTCGACACTCCTTCTTGAACTGAAGAAGGCGGAAGGCGCCAAAGAGTCCGAGAAGGCCATCGCCATACTCACGCGTTGCAACGAGATAACCAAAAAGCTGCACAACATCAAGAACGAGAAGAACAAGTTTTTAAAGTCGAATTTATAAGCCCCACTAACAAATGACAAAAATGAAAAAAAGATCAAAGTCCAAGAAAGCGAAGAAGGTGCAGAAGAGGAAGGTCTCTCGAAGGCCGAAGGCGTCTTCAAAGCAGAAGGAGATGGATATGAAGGCTGACAGGCTCATAGCCAAAGGCAAGGAAAGGGGATTCATAACATATGATGAGATCTTGAAGGAATTTCCGAAGCTTGAGGATGATGTCATCTTTCTTGACGATCTATACAACAAATTCGTCGTTGCCGGGCTTGATGTGCTTGAAGGGGGAGGACTGCTTGAGACCAATGACGAGCAGATAAAGAAATACGCATATGGAGGTAGGTCATCCGATGCAAGCTATGACTCCGTCCAGATATATCTGAAGGAGATAGGCCAATATCCCTTGATTAGCGCCTCGATGGAAAAGGAGCTTGCTCGAAAGATCTTGAACGGGGACAATGAAGCGAAGAATCTTCTCGCAAAGGCCAACTTGAGACTTGTGGTCTCAATTGCAAAGAAATATGTCGGGAGGAGCGCAGATCTGACACTTCTCGATCTCATACAAGAAGGGAACCTAGGTCTTTTCAAGGCGGTTGACAAGTTTGATTGGACCAAAGGCTTCAAGTTCTCCACATATGCCACATGGTGGATCAGGCAGGCCATCACAAGGGCTCTCGCAGACCAATCAAGGACCATTCGCGTGCCGGTCCATATGGTCGAGACCATCGCAAAGTACAAGCAGGTCTTCAGAAGGCTTTCGCAGGATCTCGGCAGGGAACCGCTCTCTGAGGAGATAGCCACGGAAATGGGGCTTGAGATAGAGAAGGTATATATGATAGAGAAGATAGACCAAGATACCATGTCACTTGAGACTCCCGTCGGGGACGATGATGACGGTAAATCTACCCTCGGAGACTTTGTTGCGGATGACAAGATACTCTCTCCGGATCAGGAATCCTCAAGAAGGATACTCTCAGACCAGGTAAGGGAGATATTGAACGACCTATCGATCAAAGAAAGGAAGATACTTGAGATGAGGCATGGATTGAACGATGGAGTGACCCATACTCTTGAGGAAGTCGGACTTGAATTTGGCGTCACGAGAGAGCGTATCAGGCAGATTGAGGCAAAGGCTCACGAGAAGATACGACAGCATGAGAAGATAAACAGGCTGCAGTCGTATTAATCTTGCGTCAAATGCTCGGTTTGATATAATCAACATATGAAAAGACGTGGATTTACACTCATAGAACTCCTAGTAGTCATTGCCATCGTAGGCATACTTTCTTCCGTCATATATACGAACATCCAGGGGTTGAGGGAAAGGGTAAGAGTAACAGCGGGAATACGATTTGATTCTTCAACCTTGCATTCGATCGGGGATCAATTGGTGGGGGAATGGACGTTTGGTATGCTTGCAGTTGGTGGGATAACATATGATACTTCTGGAAACGGAAAAAATGGGACGATCACTGGAGCAGCTACGACCACTGGATATAACGGAAAAACAGCATACAGCTTCAATGGATCGACTGATTTCATCACCATCCCGTATGGATGGACTGTGGCAAATCAATCATTCACGACCACTGCATGGGTATATGATGCCGGTAGTGGTGCGAACGAGATTATTTTTGACGGAGGCACAGCGGCAAGTGTGAGCAGGATATCAATGAGAGTTTGGACGAACGGTCTTGGCTGCACAACAAACAACAATGGCATCGGTAGCGGTGGAAGCGTAGCAAAAAACACATGGGTCCATGTTGCCTGTTCTTTCAACAGCTCAGACGGGACTATGAAAGGATATATAAATGGAGTACAAACTTTTTCTACGGCTGAAGATGCTCCGAACCTCGATCCTATAGAAATGAGGATCGCATCAAGGGCGAACGCTCCAGTGGGTATCACTTTTTTAACTGGTTATGTTGATGATGTTCGTATTTATTCTTCTGCACTTTCCGCTTCAGAGATCCAAAAACTATATGCGGAAGGAAAAGATTTGCATAATCTAGCAAACAAATGAGAAACAAAGCATTTACATTAATTGAATTGCTTGTGGTCATTGCCATCGTAGGCATACTTTCTTCCGTCATATACACCAATATCACAGGGCTTCGAGACAGAGCAAGGATCACTGCAGCACAAAGATTTGATTCTTCTACGCTTCATTCCATTGGTGATCAATTGGTGGGGGAATGGACATTTGACAGTCCTCTTGTAGGAGGGCTGACGCCTGATACCTCTGGGTTCAATAATCACGGAACCATCAGTGGCGCTACATATGCCACCACCTCTGGTTTTGATGGAAAAGGCACATATTATTTTGATGGCAACGATTATATCGATGTCGGAGATCCTTCCGTTTTGGATATAACCGGAGCTATAACCATCACAGCATGGTTCAAGACGAGCAATACGTCAAATCAGATATTGATGGGCAAAAGCCATACTTCCTCATATTATATAAATCAAACAATATTTTGGACCAATGGTGTTTCGTTGGTTGCTTCAGGTCCTTCATATATTGATGATAAGTGGCACTTGATGGCAGCAACCCTTGATTCGGACGGCAAGAGAAGTGTTTATGTGGATGGGGTATTGAGGGGGAGTGCGTCCGGTGGTTCTTTGACCACAGATAACTATCACGTTCGAATCGGGGATTCCGGAAATGCACATGCACCTTTCATTGGTTACATAGACAATGTTCGAATATATTCTTCAGCACTGTCTGGGGCAGAGATCCAGAAACTATATGCAGAGGAAGGGGTAGTCAGGATTTAGCTTGAAAGGGCTTTTACAGTCTCTTTAGGTATACAGTGTCGGAAAAGGTATATTGTCCGACGTGG
>JBAYMB010000014.1:0-13647 GCA_041663745.1 Minisyncoccota bacterium | reverse complement strand
TTTTGCGATCTTCAGGGCATGCAAATGGTAGTTCTCCTCGGGGGACAGGTGATGGAGATTGTGGAAATAGCCGTATATTATGGATACGAAGAATTTATCGTTTTTCATGGGTGTTGAATAGGAAGGCGAATACTGGATATATTGAATATGATATGAATGTGGCCCATGCGGCGCCTGTGAGCCCCACTCTTGGGATCAAGATCATGTTCAAGATAATGTTCGCCAAAAGGGACAAGAGATTGTAATAGAAGATGGGTTTCAGCCTGTTCTCCGCAAGAAAATATCTGTTGAGTCCGGTGCTCAAGAACAATCCTATTCCAGACCAGATATATATCTGGAGTATCGGCACGGAGGATGCATATGCCGCACCAAACATTATCTGTATGAGCCAAGGTGCGAGCGCTGCTATGGGAATGGCAATGAGCAGTGCGCCTCCTCCCAAGAACATGTATAATTTTTTCAATCTGCCTCTGTACATATTCTCATCGGATTTTTTGGCATTTATGATCGCTGGAAATACCGAACTGCATATTATGCCCGGTATGAAATACCAGATCTCTGACAGTTTTACAGCCACTGCGTAGAGGCCGACCGATACCTCGCCCAAATAGAATTTGATCATGACCTGGTCCACCTTCAAAAGAAGATATCCTGCCACGGCCGAGAGCATGAGAAGGTAGGAGACGGACAGAAGCTTCTTCGCGAAGGCGCTGCTGAACGTCCAAGCGCGGATAGCAAGATTGCTTCTGCGATAGTTGAATAGGCAAAGGACGGCGCCGACGGTGTAGTCAAGGATGAACGCAAGAGTGAACCAAATGATGCCTTTTCCTGACAAGATGAGGTAGATCTTGAATATGGCGACGATGACAGTGCCGACAATCTGGACAAAGGCATTCTTCCTTGCCTCCACCTTTGATTGGTAATAGGCGGCAATGACCATTCCTACGGGGGCAAAAAGGAATGTGGTCGCGTACACTATGATCAAGCTTCGGACGATCCAAGAAGGTTCCAGGAAGAATGACAGTATGGAGACCGACAAAAAGGCGAGAAATCCTCCGATATTGAACAGCCAAAAGGCCGTTCCCAAGAGCTCATCTCTTTTCTCTGGATATTTCACGAGATCCCTGACCAGTACGTCATTTATGCCGAGATTTGCAAGAAAGCCGAATATGCCTACAAATGCCAAAACATAGCTGAGTGTTCCAAAATTTGCCGGACCCAAGTATCTCGCGATCCATATATTGATGAATAGGGAAATGACCATCGCTGCCTGTCCTATGAACATCCATCCAGTATTTTTGAAATATCTCTGGAATCCGGCATGCTGCCATTTCTCCTTTATGTATGTTTTGAAGGCGTTCCAATCGTAAAAAGAATCAAGAAGTCCAACATCGGTTTGTTGTATTTCGTTTGTTTCCATGATGTTTCTCGTCTTATTATTTAAGAATACCATTCTCGATAAGGAACTTTCCGTGGTCCGGATGCATTTTTTCCGGCATTTTGCTGAAATATTGGATCTTCTCCGCCTGCCAGCTTCCTTTCACCTCATTATTTTTTGGCGTCACTGAAAGGACTATGCTCACGGTGTGCCTCGGATTGCCTTCCTGAGATTCAAAGATGTCCATGTAGCCAAGAACTGAAGCTATCTTCACTTCCGTGCCTATCTCAGCCGAAGAGATGCGATTCGCAGCTTGCTCGATTGTCTCATTCCACTTTATCCTTCCGCCAGGGAAGTGCCATGTATCCTTATGCGGTTCTATCTTTCTGAAGGTCAAAAGTATTCCGTCAGGCGTTTTGATCACAAGATCGATGCAGACTCTGGGAACTCTGCTGTATATGGAATTATATTCTTCGTCGTTGAGCCTGTTCGTTTCCATGTTATTTTTTCTTATTCTTCAGGTTCTTATGTTGTTCAAGGACCCAAGCATATGTTTTCTTCATGCCGTCTCGAAGGGGAGTTCTAGGTTCCCAACCCAGTTTTGACATTATAAGTTTGTTGTCGGAATTTCGTCCGCGCACTCCAAGAGGGCCGTCAATATGCTTTATCTTCAATTTTTTGCCTGCAATCTCCATCGCCATCTTTGCCAAATTATTTATAGTGATCATTTCCTCGGAACCGATGTTCACAGGTCCTACGAAATCCGAGTCCATGAGCCTTCGTATGCCCTCCAAACACTCGTCTATATATAGGAAGGACCTTGTCTGCTCTCCATCTCCCCACATTTCCATTTCGCCTCCATCAGGGGCCTCTGCCACTTTTCGGCACATTGCGCACGGAGCTTTTTCCCTGCCACCGATCCATTCGCTCTCAGGACCGAATATGTTGTGAAATCTTGCAATACGAACTTCCAATCCGTAGTTGCGCATGAAGGAAAGATACAATCTTTCGCTGAACAGCTTTTCCCAGCCGTATTCGCTGTCAGGGTTTGCTGGGAATGCCGAAGCTTCGGAACAGTTTGGATTGTCAGGATCGATCTGGTTCTCTTTCGGATATATGCAGGCAGATGAGGAATAGAATATCTTCTTGACCCCCATGTCTTTTGCAAGCTTGGCAATATTGAGATTTATCATTGCAGAATTGTGCACGATGTCCGCATCATGCTCTCCCGTGAAGATGTATCCCGCTCCGCCCATGTCTGCCGCTAGCTGGTATACCTCGTCAAATGCCTGATCAAGCACGGATTCGCAGACCTTCAGATCTCTCAGGTCTCCTTTTATGAACTCATCGGCGGCGGATTTGCTGTGTTCATGCTCCCTTATATCGACTCCTCTCACCCAAAAACCATCCTTCTTGAGCTTTTTCACGAGATGTCCCCCTATGAACCCTCCTGCACCGCACACCAATGCTTTTTTTTGCCCTTTTTTCATATAATTGGTCTTTTAAATTATTTTCCCCAATGATATCACTTTTTTGGGAAAAATAAAGCTCATATCGCCAATGCTTGTTTTCGACTGATTCTTCTGATACAATTCGGCTTTAAAAATCAAAAAACAAGATGAAAAAATATAACCATGTGAAGATGAAGGATGAGCTCATGAAAAGCGATGTTCGCTTCCAGGCTTTCCAGAAGGTGGCGAGATTCGTGAACTACGAGCTTGTGGAAGGGGATATCTTTGAATTCGGCGTATACACGGGAAGAAGCCTTGCACTGTTGCAGCTTGCACACGAGGAGTATGTGAACAATTGCATACATAAGATAAACTTCTCAAGGGATTTCATCGGTTTTGATTCATTCAAAGGATTGTTCAAGACAGACCACCCTCGCTGGAAGGACGGTTTATTCTCAGTGAACCATAGCTGGCATCCGACCATAGGGAAAGGGGAGACGGTGACAAAGGAGAAAGTGGAACATTTTTTCGATGTCCTCAAATTGAAATCACCGACTATAGTCGAGGGAGAGTTCAAGAAGTCTCTAAGGAGCTTTTTGAGCAAATATCAGAACAAGGCGGCTGTCATACATATAGATTCAGATACGTATGAGAGCACGAAATTGATCTTGGAGAGTATGAGGCCTTTTTTCCAAGACGGCACAGTTCTCCTGTTTGACGACATGTTCAATTACAAAGGCAATCCGAAGAAAGGGGAAGCGGGCGCATTCCATGATTTCCAAAAGAAGCACAAGGAGCTCCAGTTCGTCGATTATTTCAACTATGCGACCTTCTGCAAGGCGTTTATTGTTGTGAAGAAATAATTTAATATAAAAAACATGAACAAGAACAACATCATCAAATACTCGATCCTCACAGGCCTTTGGGCGATACTGCTCATACCGTTCTTTGTGGCCAACAGCATGTTCTTTCCGTACATATCGGGAAAGAACTTCGCTTTCAGGATCATAATCGAGATAATCTTCGCTCTATGGGTCTATCTTGCCTTTGTCGATGTGAAGTACAGGCCGAAGTTCTCCTGGCTTACAGGAGCGATCGGCCTTTTTGTCCTTGTCATGGCTGTGGCGGACTTCTTTGCAGTGAACCCAGCGAAAGCATTCTGGAGCAACTACGAGAGGATGGACGGCTTCATCACGCTTGCTCATTTGGCCATGTATTTCGTCGTCTTCAGTTCCGTTATGAGAACGGAGAAGATATGGCTGTGGTTCCTCAGATCATCAGTCATCATGAGTATGATCATGGTCATTTTGACTGCGAAGGAATGGCTGTCGACGGGCATTGTGAGGGTTTCGACAACTCTTGGAAATCCTATATACGTGGCCGTCTACTTCCTGTTCAATGTCTTCTTTGTCCTCATACTTCTATACAAAGATGTCATTTCAAAATACTTCAATTCCCCAAAACCGCTTAAAACGATCTTGAGCAAATGGCTGACATACTTGTATGGCATCGCTGCCATTCTGTGCGTCTGGGGCATATGGAGGACATCTACTAGAGGCGTCATCCTCGGATTGCTCGGAGGCCTTTTGGTCACGTCCCTTTTTATCCTTATATTCGAGAAGAACAACAAATTCACGAAGAACATCTCCCTTTCGATCTTTGTTGCAATCCTCGTCATCATCGGAGGTTTCTTTGCGCTAAAGAACACGGATTTCGTCAGGAACAACACGACGCTCGGAAGATTCGCTCAAATATCATGGAACGACATACAAGGCCAGGGACAGGCAAGGCAATTCGTCTGGCCGATGGCCATCAAAGGCTTCCAAGACAAGCCGATACTCGGATGGGGGCAGGACGGTTTCAATTATGTCTTCAACAAATACTACGATCCCCGAATGTACAACCAGGAGCAATGGTTTGACCGAGCGCACAATACGCCTCTTGATGTTCTGGTCGCAGGCGGAATCTTGGGCCTCTTGTCATATCTTCTCATCTTCGCTTCAGCGCTTGCTCTCATATGGAAAAGAAGGAGGGTTCTCGGCATTACGGATGCAGGCATACTCATAGGGTTGCTTGCCGGATATTTCTTCCAGAACCTTTTCGTGTTTGATAACTTGATAAGCTACATGTTCTTCTTCACGACCCTCTCATATATTCACTCAAGGAGCACCGAGATGTCTGAAGAGAATGCTCCAATGAAAAATCCAAAGGAGAGGACGGGCATCAGCCCTGACATGGCCCACTATGTCGTAGCGCCTCTTGTCATAGTGACCTCGATTGCATGCCTTTGGTACTTCAATGCAAGGCCGATCAATACGAACTTGAACCTCATAAGATCCCTCCAAGGATATCAGGAAGGCCCAAGCAAGAACCTGGAGTACTTCAAGAAAGTCTTTTCATACAACTCATTCGGCCTGTCTGAGGCGAGGGAACAGCTCTCCGGCATCACGCTCCAAGTGGTTGCCTCGAATTCAGATGCCAGCTTTAAGCAGGAATTTGCGGATTTTACCTTTGCCCAAATGGAAGAGCAGTTGAAAAAGACCCCGGATGATGCCAGGTATCAATTCTTCATGGGAGTATTTCTTGACAACATGCATCAATATCAGATGGCCATTCCATTTTTGGAGAAAGCTATAGAGCAGAGCCCGAAGAAACAGACCATGATGTTCGAGCTTGTGAAGGCATACTCATATGTCGGAGAAAAGGAAAAGGCCCTTGCCTTGGCAAAGAAAGCGTATGAGCTTGAGACAAAATTTGCCGATGCAAAGAACGACTATATTGCTGCCGCGATCTTGAACAATGACAACGCTCTGATGAGAGAGCTCATGGGCACTACCACCACTTCGACGAGCGATATGGTAGTCAGGGCCTATTTGATAATAGCGCAGGATTTCTTGAACAAGAACGACATAGGTTCGGCCATAGCCACCATCAACAAGGCCGTTGCCTTGGTGCCGGGCTTCAAAGCTCAGGGAGACCAGGTCATAAAGGACATACAAAGCGGAAAGGTGAGGTGATCAGACGAACGGTCTTTTCGTGGATTAAAGCCCAATTTATGCTATTATACCCCCATGTTTTTCCAAAAGATCTTCGGTTCGAGATATGACAAGATCATAAGGGATATGAGGCCGATCGTGGGAGAGATCGGCTCTTTTGAGGCGGCAATTTCCGCTCTTTCAAACGATGAGCTCAAAGGAAAGACGCTCGGATTCAGGACAAGGATCGAAAATGGGGAGAGCTTGGACTCCATCCTTCCTGAGGCCTTTGCTTCCGTCCGTGAAGCCTCAAAAAGGACTTTGGGCCAGAGGCATTTTGATGTCCAATTGATTGGAGGAATAATTTTGCACAGAGGGAACATTGCCGAGATGAAGACCGGAGAGGGAAAGACCCTTGTTGCTACGCTTCCGGTATATCTGAATGCGATATCGGGACACGGAGTCCATGTCATCACCGTGAACGACTACCTTTCAAGAAGGGATGCTGTTTGGATGGGGCAGATATACAACGCTCTCGGACTTTCTGTCGGAGTTCTAAATCACGAATCATCTTTTTTGTACGACCCGAAGCACACTGAGCTTGACGAGAAGAGGGACGAGCTCGGCTCGTTCAAGGTGGTTCATGAATTTTTGAGGCCGTGCTCAAGAAAGGAGGCATATGATGCGGATATAACATACGGTACGAACAATGAGTTCGGCTTTGACTATCTCCGCGACAATATTGAATACAACAAGAACGATCTGAGGCAGAGGGAATATAATTTTGCAGTTGTCGATGAAGTGGACTCAATTTTAATAGACGAGGCGAGGACACCTCTCATCATCTCAGCTCCGACCGCAGACTCCGAGAGCTTCTATGACACCTTCACGAAGATCGTCAGGAATTTCGTCAAAGATGTCGACTATACCGTGGATGAGAAGAGAAAGGCCATACAGCTCACGGACTCCGGAATAAACAAGGCGGAGAAGGATCTTGGAGTCGAGAATATATATACCGAAGGAGGCATAAAATACGTCCATCATTTGGAGACTGCCACTCGCGCCAAGGCTCTTTTTGAGCTCAACAAAGACTACGTCATAAAAGACGGCGAGGTCATCATCGTGGACGAGTTCACGGGAAGGCTTCAGCCCGGAAGGAGATGGTCAGAGGGGCTCCATCAGGCCATTGAGTCAAAGGAAGGCGTGAAGGTCCAGAAGGAATCAAGGACTTTTGCTTCCATCACTTTCCAGAACTATTTCCGAATGTACAAGAAGCTCGCCGGCATGACCGGAACCGCTCTCACATCATCCGAGGAGTTCTTCAAGGTATATCACATGGACACCATACCTGTCCCCACGAATGTTCCTGTGCAAAGGAAGGATGAGAACGACCAGATCTTCCAGACGGAGAACGGGAAGTTCAAAGCCCTCTCAAGGATGGTCAAGGAGATGAATGCGAATGGTCAGCCTGTCCTCATCGGTACTGTTTCCATAGAGAAGAACGAAGTGCTGTCTGAATATCTGAACAGGGAGGGAATAAAGCACAATCTGTTGAATGCCAAGAATCACGAAAAGGAGGGAGAAATAATCGCTCAAGCAGGAAAGTTCGGCGCGGTCACTGTCGCCACGAACATGGCGGGAAGAGGCGTTGACATCAAGCTTGGCGGAGTTCCTTTCAACAAGGAGGAATATGAGAAGGTCAAATCTTTGGGAGGACTTTGCGTATTCGGCACCGAAAGGCACGATGCAAGGAGGATAGACAATCAGCTCCGAGGTAGGTCCGGAAGGCAGGGAGACCCGGGACTGACAAGATTTTTTGTTTCTCTTGAGGATTCCCTCATGAGGATCTTCGCGAACGATTCCATCAAAGGCATGATGAAGAGGTTCAATATGCCTGAGGATGAACCCATAGAGAATTCCATCATCACCAAGTCTCTTGAGAACGCCCAGACGAAGATCGAGGGATTCAACTTCGATGCCAGAAAGCACGTCTTGGAATATGATGATGTCCTGAACTTCCAAAGGAAGACCGTATATGAGAGAAGGCGAGATCTGCTTGTCGGGGATATTGGTATTTTAAAGAACAAGCTTTCTGAAATAGCGTTTGATGAGAACTCCCAAAAGATCATTGAGGAGAAGATAAAGATCATAGGCGAAGCAGAGTTCTACAGGATCATGAGGATCATGATGCTCCAGGCCATAGATATGTTCTGGGTGGATCACTTGGAGATGATGGACTATCTTCGAAGCAGTGTGAACCTGAGGGCATACGGACAGAGGGACCCACTTGTGGAATACAAGAAGGAAGGTCTGAAGCTTTTCAAGGAGATGCAGGAGGCCATAGATGCTCAGATATTGAATCTATTGCCGCATGTGGGAGCAGGCGCTTTTCAGGCTGAGGAAGAAAAGCTCAAAGAGACACAGAAGCATATGAAAGCTGCCGGAGCGGAGGGGAAGACTGATAATACTGTTGTCTTGGGAAAGAAAAATGAGGTGGGGAGGAATGACCCGTGTCCGTGTGGTTCAAATAAAAAGTATAAAAAGTGCTGTGGAAAATAGAAAAATATGAGTGATGAAGAATTTCTTAAATTAGCGATTAAACAATCAGAATTGTCGGTTGAACAAGGACGATTTCCTGCGGGAGCATTGATAGTTTTTAAAAATCAGATTATCACGTCAGAAACAAGCGATACTCACAATGGTTATCAACATGCGGAATGCAAAGCAATTGATAAGGCATTTCAGAAAATTGGGAAACTTACTAACACAACCCTTTATGCTTCAATGGAACCATGTCTTATGTGTCTTATGCGGGCATATTGGTCAGGGATTAGAAGAATTGTTTATGCGATCGGAAGGAACGATTTAAATCAGCAGTATTATGAGGGATTGCAAGATAATCGAAAGATAGTGGAAAATTTGAATGAATCTGTAGAATATCTGCAAATTCCAGAATTAGAAAACGAAGCACTAAAAATCGTGAGGATATGGGAAGAAAAGCAAAAAAATGGATTCAATCCAGATTAAGATTGCTCAAAATAAAAAAGAAATAAATGATGCAAGAGAAATTAGACATCAGGTTTTTCAGGTTGAACAAGGTATTGATTCAAAACTAGATTTCGATGGAAAGGACGATAAATCCGAGCATGTCATCGCATATTCGGAAAATAAAGCGGTTGGAGCTGCAAGAATCAGATATATATCAAACAAAACGGCAAAATTAGAAAGATTGGCCGTATTAAAATCTTATAGGAAAAATGGCATTGGTAGAAAGATAGTGAATTATGTTACTGAGTATATTAAGAAAAGAGGTATAGAGAATATGACGCTTGATTCACAAGAACATGCAAGAAAGTTCTATGAAGAAATCGGATTTAAGCAAAAAGGCAAGGTTTTTTGGGAGGTAAATATTCCGCATGTAAAAATGTGGAAAAAAATATAGAAACATGCACCACGTCGCAATCATGAAAAAATCTTGGGGACTGACCAATAAGATTTTGAGTGGTCATAAAAAGATCGAATCTAGGTGGTATTCGGTCAAATGCCGACCATGGAATGCAATTGGAAGCGGAGACACAGTATACTTCAAGGATTCCGGAGATTATATAAGAATAAAGACCAAAGTTCGCAAGGTCATGCAATTCACCAATTTGACCCCGAAGAAAGTAGGGGAAATATTGGATAAGTACGGCAAGGATGACGGCATAGAGAAGAGGAAGATCGGAGGATTCTTCAAAATGTTCAAGAACAAGAAATATTGTATACTTGTATTCCTGAAGGACCCGAAGAAGGTCAAACAGTTTAAGATTGATAAATCGGGATTTGGATCCATGTCGGCGTGGATTACGACCGACAATGTTTCAAAAATCAAGAAATGATATGATAAGACCAAACAAGAAATTCATGGAACTGGCCATAAAGGCCGCAAAAAGATCAAGAGATATCGGCGACTATGCCATAGGCGCTGTTTTGGCGAAGAATGGCAAAGTCATAGCTGTTTGCGGTAACAGGGCCAAGACCAGCGAAAACTCATCTGCCCATGCAGAGGTTCTCGCCATCACGAAGGCCAATAAGATAATGAAGAGCAGACATTTGAAAGATTGCATCTTGTACACCACGCATGAACCTTGTCCTATGTGCGCCAGCTTGGCTGTTTGGGCAAAATTGAAGGGGGTGGTATATGGCGCCAGCTACAAGGATATGAAGGAATACCACAGGAAGCATGCGAACAAAAAGTATCTTTGGAGGACCATAGACATACCATGCAAGGATATTTTCAATAAATCGCCTGAAAATATCGAGGTGGTGAAAGGCTTCATGAGAGGTGAGTGCATAAAGCTGTTTCATGATAAAATATAGATATGGACAAAAGATTCACAGTCATAGGAATAACCGGATACCCTGCATCGGGCAAAGACACCATTGCCGACTATCTTGCATCCTCAAGGGATTTTCTGACAGTCTCCGGAGGAGATGTCTTGCATATTGAGATGGCAAAGAGGGGAATAGCGGCGAATAGATACAACATACATGACTTTGTCGAAGGAATGAGAAAGCAGATGGGTCCTGGATACTTGGCTGAGGAGATAAGCAAAATGATCGTGGGGAACAGCGTCATCTCTGGGATACGCAATACCAAAGAAGTGGAGATATTCAAAAAGAGATTTGCTGACAATTTTAAGCTCATTGCAGTGGGGGCCACTCCTGAGATAAGGGAGAAGAGGATAGCTGAGATGAACAAGATAAGTGATGACACATACTTCGATCAATTCAAGGCGGAAGAAGAGAACGAGAAGAACTTCGATCCGGGAAGCTATGAGATAGATAAAGTATCAAGAATGGCCGATGTGGTCATAGACAACAATACTACAAGGGAAGACTTGTTCCAGAAGGTGGATCTGTTTTTCAACTCCTTTCATCCCAATGTGATGGAATAAAAAAAAGACCGTCCAGACAGACGGTCTTTACAAAGAACATTATTTTAAATAGAGCTTCCATGTGTCCCCATCCAAGTATGCGATTTCGTCCAGAGCCATGCATTTAAGGCTCTCCTGAGCCTCTTTTTCTGTCATGCCGGCAGATACAGCTATTACGTCAATGGTGCCTTCTCCGCCAAGATCGACAAGCGTCTCTTTCAAGCGCGCTATTTTTGCATTTCCCAACTGCGCTTCAATGGACATGGTCCACCTCCAAGAGATCATCTTCTGGACCGAATACTACCAAACGACGGTCAAAAGTAAAGTATGGATCATAAAAAGACCCGGCTTCGAAAAGCCGGGTCGGATTTTGCGGTCAAATGACCGCTCTCTTTTGAAGCCAAGTTCCTTTGCAGTAACTGCACCCCAAGATCTTGTTTTTTCCTTTAGATCCCAAGGTGCGGAAGTGATGTGGGCAATTCAGATCACCCTCTTTGAGAACTGTAAGCACATGACTGTATCCCGGCGGCAAAGGCAAGCTTCCCTTAACCCCCTTCTTCTTCAAGTGTTCTACCACATTCTTGAGCACCATCAGTCAAAATCCTCCCGAATCTGTCAGATTTGGAATGGTACAGTAGCATATGGGAGCAAATTGGTCAAATCGTTACATATTCCTTGATTTGTGTATAATATACGGACAATGACCATAAAACCAATCATAAAATATTTCGACAGGCTTGAGGACAGGATGCGAAGCAGGTTGAGCCACAGACCAATCCTCTATGCCTTCATCGGCGGCCTCACGATCGTGTTCTTTTGGAGAGGCGTCTGGGGGACTGCGGATATCATCATGCACCAGACAAAAGGCATCATATGGTTCCTCCTGTACGAGCCGGTAATGCTCGTCTGGTCAACGATCATCCTTCTCATGACAGGGCTTTTCTTCTCGTTCTTCATCGGAGACAGATTGATAATATCAGGCATCCAGCACGAGAAGAAGATAGAGGAGAAGACCGCTGATGAGATAGTGAAGGAGGAAACCGAGATCAAAGACATGATCACTAAGATAAATCAGATCTCAAAGGACATTGAGGATGTAAAGCACATAACTTGCAATAAAATAAATGGTGCCAATTCTGTTCAAAAGAAAGGTTAAGGTCGCAGTGCATAACGGATGCTTCCACCCAGACGATATCTGCGCAGTGGCGATTTTGTCTTTGTATTTGGAAAAGCCTTTGAAGATATCGAGGACGAGAGACCCGGAGGTCTGGGCGAAGATGGACTACGTCTTGGATGTCGGCGGGGAATATGATCCGGAGAAGAGGATGTTCGACCATCACCAGGAAGGCTGGGATATGAAGAGGGAGAACGGTATAAAATATGCAGCCACAGGCCTCTTGTGGAAGCATTTCGGCGAGAAGATATCAGGATCAAAGGAAGTTGCTCAAAAGATAGATGAGAAGATAATTCAGCCTATTGATGCCGAGGACAATGGCATAGAGCTGTGCAAGAACAGCTTTGAGGGCATATCGTCATATTCCTTCGGAGACTATTTGTTCTCCTTTAACCCTACATGGAAGGGAAAAGGAGATTCCATAAAAGCATTTGAAGATGCAGTCTCTGAAGCCAAAAAGATGTTTGTGATGGAAATAAGGAAAGCAAAAGACAATCTCATAGGTGCGGACATCGTAAAAGATATATACAACAAGACTGAAGACAAGAGGATAATCGTCTTGGACAATGACTATTCCTGGAAAAAAATCCTGATTAATTATCCAGAGCCTCTTTTTGTCGTCAGCCAAAAGTCTGAGGATGGGACATGGAGCGCTGTGGCAGTCAATAAATTGCACGGTTCTAAATTTGAAGTAAGAATGTCCTTTCCGGAAAGCTGGAAAGGCATGAGAGACGAAGCACTTGCAAAGATGACCGGAGTGTCTGATGCGATCTTTTGCCACAATGGAAGATTCATAGCTGTGGCGAGATCTAAAGAAGGCGCTATAAAGCTTGCTGAAAAGGCCATTGCAAGCTATAACTAACCATATGGCTTTCATAGACGAGCTAAAACTACATATAAAGGCAGGTAATGGCGGGTCTGGCGTTGTGCGCTGGAGGCACGAGAAAGGCATAGAGTTTGCCGGTCCTGCAGGAGGAAACGGGGGAAAGGGTGGCGACGTATATCTGCGCGCCATAAGAGATATTGACGTGCTTGCAAGATACAGGAACACCAAAGGCTTTGATGCAGAGAGAGGGGAAGCTGGCATGAAGAAGAACATGCACGGCAGAAACGGCGATGACCTGTATATAGACATTCCGGTGGGTTCAGTTGTCACAAACCTTGAGACAAGGGAGAAGTTCAATTTTGTTGATGACGGAGAAACAATCAAAATTTTAAACGGAGGAAGGGGCGGACTGGGAAACGAATATTTCAAATCTTCCATAAATCAGGCGCCTGACAGGCAGACGGACGGAAAGAGGGGGGAAGAGGCCGATTTCTACATCGAAGTGGAGCTTGTCGCAGATGCCGGGCTCATCGGTCTTCCAAATGCAGGGAAGTCCAGTTTGATAAATGTACTGACAAACTCAAAATCAAAGATTGGTTCATATCAGTTCACGACGCTTGAACCGTCTCTTGGCGACATGCACGGATATATTCTTGCAGACATTCCCGGGCTCATTGAAGGCGCTTCGGAAGGGAAGGGTCTAGGTCACAAGTTCCTGAGGCATATAAAAAGGACGAAGATGCTGCTCCACTGCCTTTCGCTTGAGAATGAGGATATGGTGAAAGCGTATAAAGTGATACGAAACGAGCTTAAAGACTACAGTGAAGAGCTGGCTCTCAAGAAGGAAGTGGTGATCATAACAAAGACAGATCTTGTGGATGAGAAGACTCTTGCAAAAGCTGTAGCGAAGATCAAAAAATTGAACAA
>JBAYMB010000013.1:0-13652 GCA_041663745.1 Minisyncoccota bacterium | reverse complement strand
TATCATGTTTAACCCCGATTATCTGCGGCGCAAAATCTCTTAGTAAGTGAGCTGTTACGCTATCTTTAAAGGATGGCTGCCTCTAAGCCAACCTCCTTACTGTCTGAGAAAAATTACCACCTTTAGTGTACTTAACATGAATTTAGGGACCTTAAATTTAGATGAGGGCTGTTTCCCTTTTGACCACGGGGCTTAGCCTCCGCAGTCTCACTGCCTAACAATTTACTTCTGGTATTCAGAGTTTGATAGGTCTTGTGATATTTCTATCTATCAAGACCTTCCAGTGCTTTACCCCCAGAAGGTACATTAGACGCTAACCCTAGAGCTATTTCGGAGAGAACCAGCTATTACCAGGCTCGATTAGCTTTTCACTTCATATCTCAAGTCATCCGATAGTATTGCACAGCTAAACGGTTCGGGCCTCCCCTCTGATTTCTCAAAGGTTCACCCTGCTCAAGATAAGCTCGCTCTGGCTTCGGGTCTGATGTATAAAACAAACGCGCTATTCACACTCGGTTTCCCTATGGCTCCACCCAATAAAGGGCTTAGCCTGCTTCATACATCAACTCGTTGGCTCATTCTTCAATAGGCACGCCGTGACGGACAGCACACTATGCACGATTTATATTCTCAGTGATGAAGGGGATGCCAAAGTCTAACTTCTACCCTCCACCACGATCATCCCGAAGATGATCTCTCGATGTGAAGGGAACTTTGGCTTCCCCGATGGCAAAATACGCCTCTCGGCGTAATCCATCACAAAAAATACAAGCATGCACACTGTGCTGCCCGCTCCGACTCCTTGTAAGCGTACGGTTTCAGGTCTATTTCACTGCCCTTAACGGGCTGCTTTTCACCTTTCCCTCACGGTACTAGTTCACTATCGATCTCTAACAATATTTAGCCTTACCGGTTAGTACCGGCAGATTCCCTCAAGCTATTCATGTCCTGAGGTACTCAAGAATCACAACAAAAAAGATATTTCATTTTCACTTACAGGACTATTACCTTCTAGGGTTCTGCTTCCCAGCAGATTCTGTTAACGAAATATTTTGTAACTTTTCTCATTTAAAAAATGAAGTTGTGACCTTACTACACCGATCACAAACACTGCATACGAATTTCATGCTGAATAATATACAGAAGGAGGGTTTTGGAAAAACCCATCTTCTGTTGATTTATCCGTCCTTGTTCTCAGACGAAAAAATCATCAAACACAACCCCCTGAGTACCCTTGTTCCTTCTGGGAAGGAATGGATACAGGTTATGTTCATTATTCAATACAAAATTCATACACAAAGTTTGTGATCGGTTTGGGCTGTTTCCTTTTCGCTCGCCGCTACTAAGGAAATGTTATCGCTTGCGCGACATTGTTTTCTATTCCTCCAGGTACTGAAATGTTTTACTTCCCTGGGTGTGCATCTTACATCAAGTGCAAGATAACCAATAAAATTGGCTGGGTTTCCCCATTCGGAGATCTTCGGATCAAAGGTTGCTAGGCACCTCCCCGAAGCGTATCGCTCGCTATGCTGCGTCCTTCATCGCTTGTTAGAGTCAAGGCATCCACCGTACGCTCTTAAATTTCCCATTAGGAAATTTAAAAACCACAATCTTTAACTAGTTTACACTGTAAACTAATAAATTTGTTTTAACCTGTTATATGGAATCAATTCCCTATAACAGTCTCGTCAATTTCGATTGACGAATTTAATCAAATAAATTCTCTTCGAAATTTATTTGATTCACCTGCCTGCCTGCAATATCTATAAAAGACCCAATCCACTTATCATGGAAAATTGGTGATACTGCGACAGAATGAAGGTCTTAATCCGAGATTCTCCCGAACTTCGACCTTATTTTACAAGCTTCAATCTTTCCGTGAAAAAAACCGCTTTTTGGCGGTTGTAGAGACAACATCAAAGATGCTGACTATATTTTCCGCTTTAAAAATTGGTTTCTATACAACATATCTGTGTAAGAACGAGTATATAGGAAAACGTTATAAAGTCAAGCAATTTATGGCTCTTTTTGGTTTTCTTCTCTCAAATAGCAAAAAAGCCAGTAATTTACTGGCTTTTTTGGCTTTAACGGTCAATTTTATTCAAGTATCCCGTCCAAATTCACATCATAAAGAATGGCATCTTGCACCAATTTATAATTAATGACATCTTTTTTGCCGAACCAGAGATTTATCTCGTTTTTTGCCTCTTCAACGGAACCTGATGCATGGATGAGGTTTCTCACCGCTCTGTTATCAATATCGGATATCTGATATGAGTCCAGAACAAAATCCCCGCGAATGGTACCGACGTCCGATGTGAGCGGTTCTGTCCCGCCCACTATCTTTCTTGTGATGCCAACGGCATGTGCTCCCTGCCAGACCATCGCCACCACCGGCCCGCTTGATAGGTATTTGATCAAATTGTCCAAGACCACAGTGCTGCTCTTGATCGGATCGTCAGTCGGCGGTTTCAATCCCTTTTTGATATAGCTTGCAATCGTCTTCTCCCCGGTCTTCCTCATCCACTCAGGGTCAAGGGTGTAATGCTTTTTGACCATGTCGGCTGTCGGTACGAGCATTTTGACAGCGCAAAGCTTCAAGCCTATCCTCTCAAATCTCCCTATGACCTCCCCGATGAGCGATCTCTGCACTCCATCCGGCTTTATTATCACAAAAGTTCTTTCAGTCTTCATATTTTTACTTCTGGTTTCTTATATTTCTCCATTACTAATTTTTCAACCTCTGCCCTGTCCTTGCCGTATTTAAGATATGATATTTCCTTGATTTTATCAAGCAGGACCTTGTTCCCTCTCGGCGGAAGATTCGTCTCCATGCTGAAAGGCTTGGCCGGCCTCCCGTTCGAGAGCATCTTCACATACGAATTGTGATTCTCTATGTTCATGAGGTCTTTGGCCGAAAAGACCGGTGCGAACTGCTTTGCCAGATATTCCGCATCATCGGAACTGACACGAAAAGCCGCCATTGAGCCGACATTGCCGAAAACGGAATTCTTTATCTTCTCATCCAATTGAGCAATGAACTGATGGGCGATGGTGAGAGAAAGCTTGTATTTCCTTGCCTCTGAGAGGATGGTGGAGATGGAATCTGTCGTGACATTCTGAAATTCGTCAATGTAGAGGTAAAATGGGGGGAAATCCTTTCCGAAGGAATCTGTGCGGGAAAGCGCCGCCATGAGTATCTTTCCTACGATGATGAGACCGATCAAGTTCGAATTGATGTCCCCCAACCTCCCTTTTGCAAGATTCACCAGAAGTATCTTCTTGTTGTCCATGATGTCCCTGAAATCAAATGACGACTTCTCCTGGGAAACTATGGGCCTCATGATCTCGTTTGAAAGGAACACATCGAACTTTGAGGTGATATAGGGAACAATGTTTGCAAGCGAAGCTTCCCCGCCGGCCTTGCTGGCGATCTCCCTCCAGAACTGCACTACAAGCGGATTCTTGCACCTCGAAAGCTTCAGATCCCTGTATACCCTATCCGACAAAACTCTTGAGACATCAAGAAGGGTGCAGCCAGATTCTGGATCCTCCAAAACAAGATTCACCGCATTCCTGAAATACTGCTCGAACATCGGGCCTCCTGCCGTCTTCATGTCAAAAAGCTTGTTGAAAATGGATATCATCTCGTTTATGACAAATGTCTTTTGCTCCGGAAAGCGGACATCGTATTCAAGCATGTTGAGGCCCATCGGTCGCTCCGTGTAGCTTGGATCGAAATATATGACGTCATCATATCGTTCCGGTGGAACGAAGGAGAGAACCTCTTGGATATCAGAGCCGTGTGGATCTATCATGCAAACTCCTTCCCCCGCCAATATGTCCTGACGGATCATTGTCTTCAAAAGAGTCGTCTTACCGGTACCGGTCTGGCCTATGATATACATGTGCCTCAAGCGGTCTTCTGTGGCCAAATGCACCGGTATTTCGGTATTCCTATATCTGTTCGTACCAAGAAGGATACCCTCCTTCGGAAGATCGAGAGGTGCAGAAGCTGTGATGGACTCGGTCTGTTTGAGCTGGGATGATCCCCTAAAATCGGTTTCCGGCAGATGCATCACAGTCGTCAATTCCTTTAAATTCAAGGCTATGGACCTTTCCTCATCAAATATCCTGAAAGAGAAATTTCTGGTCATTTTCAAGGCCTCTTTGCCGTCTATCCTGTGGAACCTGAACTTGTTCCCTGTGGTATTCTCAAACTGATTGAATGCCGATTCAACATCGGAAAGTATGGCTCCGGCCTCTTCAATGGTATATGAGGAAGCGATTATCCTTATGTTCACGAGGGCTATAGGGCTTCCGATCTTGTTCTTTACATTCTCTATCGGTGTTTGGCTCGTATTGGCCTTCTTGTCCTTATCCGCCTTTCCTTCATTGCTTATTATCTGCTTCCCTACCTGTTTGAAAATATTGAAAAATGATGAATCCGCCTTATCAAGAGCTTCCTTGAATCCGGCTCCCTTCTCCATTTCTTTGAGGACTCTTTTATAAAAGGCCATTTCACTGTCTGGCGCAGGTTTCACGATCATCTGCACAGACGCCCCCTCCCCGTCCTTGTCCACCTTTGAGAAGCTGTTTAATAAAACATTCAAAGGATCGTAGTCGTATTGTTCGTATGTCTTTATAGGAAAGATGTTGTGTCCTCCAAACTCAGCATATGATGCCACATAGTTCCCGCTCTCGTTGAATATGTTGTAGTCGTCCTTCTTCTCGACTATCTTGATATCAGGGAAGATGGACTGAGCCTGCTTCTCGAACAGAGACTTTTTTGCGTCAGGAACTGACATGTAGAAGACGATCTCATTCGTATGATTGGCATTTGTGAGCTCAAGAGTGAAATATCCGGCGCCGTTTATATCGTCATGTTCCACGGAAAGCATGCCGGCATAGAACTGCTCCATCTTGGATATAAGTTCTTTCAAATGCTTGTTCTTCTGCGTCTCATCCTTGCTTGCGCTTGGAAGAGAGACCTCAAAAAGGGTCATCTTGAGCGCTTTGAATATCGGTGTCTTCTCATCATTCCCACGGACAAAAAATCCCGCTTTTATGTACTGTACCAAAAATCTGTGAAAATCATCTTCTATGTGAGGGTCTTTGAGAGACGCGACCACCGAAAGTGCATTTAGCATTCCTTTGTCCTGAAGTATCCCCACAAGCTCCGCCATCTTTCCGTCATGCTTCTCGGGAGCAAGGTCAAGTACGATAGCTTCGACTTCCTTATTCTTCAATGCATAGTGCTTCTCCAAAACCTCCTCTAGTTTCCTTTCCTTGTGCTCGTTTATCTTCGCTTGGATTATCTCCTCTCTCGGAACTGACTCGCCTTTCTCTGTCAAAGCCTTTTCATGGCGCATGACCTCTGCACGCAAAAAGCTTAACTCTTCCTCCGGAGTCTTGAACTTCTGTTCCATCCTTTCAGGACCGAATTGCTCTGCCATATGTGGTAATTATATCACAAACGAAATTTATATTTTAGTAAGTATCTCCGCCCCTCTATTCGTAATGACAACAGTATGCTCAAAATGAGCGCTCAGGGAGCCATCCTTCGTCCTGTACGTATATCCATCCTTATCAAGCTTCACTCCCTTGTCCCCTGCGGTAAGCATGGGCTCTATGGCCAAGACCATGCCCGGCTTCAGCTTCTCTCCCTTTCCCTTCTCCCCATAGTTAGGAACATAAGGGTCCTCATGAACGCTGTATCCCACTCCATGTCCGCAAAGATCCTCAACAACAGAAAAACCGTTGGCTTTTGCAACCCTTTCAACGGCATATCCGATATCACCGATCCTTCCGTTTGCCTTTATTGCCTTAATGCCAGCATACAAAGAATCCCTTGTGGTGCTTATGAGCTTACTGGCCTTGGAGCTCGCATTTCCCACCGGAACCGTTATGGCAGAATCCGTAATGAGCCCTTTGTGCGTAAGGCACATGTCAAAGGAGACGATATCGCCTTCTTTTAGGATCTTCGGGTTCTCATTCGGTATCCCATGTACTATCTCGTCATTCAAAGAAACGCAAACGGATGCAGGATACGGCCTCTTTGCACCTCTCGGCTTGTAGTTCAAGATGGACGGCTTGTCACCATCCCTTGTTGCCAATTTTGTCGCAAGCAAATTGAGTTCTTGAGTTCCAACTCCGGGCTTCACGGCTTTCGCAAGCTCTTCCAGTATGAAAGCCAAGCGCTTTCCGCCCTCCCGCAGTATCTCTATCTCTTCCTTTGTCTTTATGGTCACCATCCTATTTTTTTCATAAGCTCTTTGTGAACTTCCTCTATGGTCTGTTCGCCATTTATATCAATGAATGTGCAATTTTTGTTATTTTTGAAGAACTCTATTGAAGGCATGACCTCCTTGTCAAACCAAGCGAGCCTGCTCTTTATAGCATCCTCAGTATCATCCTTCCTGGCCCTGCCCAAAAGCCTCGCCTTTGCCCAGTCATTGCCCACATTTATGTAAATGACCTTGTATTTCGGGATCTTGTAGAACTCCAAGGTGCCATCGAGGAGCACAGCCTCGGCAAGCTTTCTTGGGGCGCCGTCAAATACAAGATTCTCTTTGCCTGTAAAATTATTCATGAGATGGTCCATCCAAAGGCCCACAATAATTGCTTCCGGCATAAGTCCTCCGACATCAAGGACCTCTTTTGTCCTTTCCGCCGTATAAGAAGAACTTTTCGCAAGCTCCCTTAAAAAAGAACCTGATTCAAAATAGATGATCTTCTTGCTGTCCTTTTTCTCAAGTTCACTCTTGAAAAGCTCCACCTGCGTGCCCTTTCCGCACCCTGATTTGCCTATGAAAATAAAAGCTTGTGGTTCAGAATTCATTTGTTTTTTAATATATTTATAATATGGGGATTATAGCATAATCAAGAACAATGCCGAATTCCAAAGAATTCGGCATTGTTCCATACAGTAGTTTAGTACTCTCGCATCGTTATCTGAGCTTCTATCTTCTTTATGAGATCGATGACAACAGAAACTACGATGAGAAGGGCCGTACCTCCTATGGCAATGGCCGTGATGCCGGTCAATGATTTGACGATTAGAGGCAGAACCGCGATGATGCCGAGAAAGAGCGCTCCGACAAGAGTGATCCTCGTGAGAACTTTGCCAAGATATTCGGAGGTTGAAGCGCCCGGTCGCACTCCCGGAATGAACGCCCCTCCCTGCTGAAGATTCTTCGAGATCTGGTCCGGATCGAATGTTATTGCGGTATAGAAATATGTGAAAACGAAGACAAGAAGGAAATATAACGCCGCATATATCCACTGATTTGAGATCCAATCATTCAAAGTGCTCGCTATGGATGCGATCGTACCAGAAGTTATGCCCGATATGAACTTGAATATCATCTGGGGGAAAAGCAGGATGGACATTGCAAATATTATCGGAATGACCCCTGCTTGATTCACTCTGAGAGGAAGATAGGTTGAAACTCCGCCGGAAACCTGAGAACCTCTTACCCTCTTTGCATATGTCACAGGCACCGGCCGCTCCGCCTCCGAGATGAATACGACGGCATATATGACTATGAGAGCTACGGCAATGAAAAGTATGAACACCGGTATCTGCGAAGCGCTGAATGACAAGCTCATTCTTGAGATCTCTGTAGGAAGCCTTGATACGATGCCGGCAAATATTAGGAGGGATGTCCCGTTGCCTATGCCGAATTCGGTCATAAGCTCTCCTATCCACATCATGACCATGGAACCTGCCACGATGACCAAGAGGTTCATGGACAGATTAGCAAGACCGAGGTCTGCAATGAGGCCGGACCTTTGGAAAATGACCAGAAAGCCAAAACCCTGCACTATGGCTATAGGCACGGTTATAAGCCTTGAATAGTTGTTGAACTTCTTCCTTCCCGCCTCTCCCTCTTCCTGATACATCGCTTTGATCCTCGGAGACATCATGGTAAGAAGCTGCATTATGATGGAAGCGGTGATGTAAGGGCCGACGCCAAGCATGACTATTGAAAGATTGCTCATGCCGCCGCCCGAGAATATATTCAAGAATCCGAAAAATTCGCTTCCGGAGAAGAATGTTGC
Organism: Minisyncoccota bacterium; assembly: GCA_041663745.1. Lineage (GTDB taxonomy): Bacteria > Patescibacteriota > Minisyncoccia > Phycocordibacterales > GWA1-40-21 > Bog-1340. Next base: position 5,588 of record JBAYMB010000013.1, on the reverse strand, counting down.
GAGCTTCGCCGCATCAATGCCCGGTATCGGTATGGTCGCAAGGAGCCTTGATATGAAAAGCGCGCCCAAGATGAAAAGGAGTCTGCCTCGCAGGCTCTTGTCTTCCCAGATCATTTTTAATTTGCTCCCGAAATTCATAAGAATTTTTATTTGATCGAACCTCCCGCCTTCTCTATCTTAGCCTTTGCTCCGGCCGAAATCAAACAGCCAGAGACATTCAATTTCTTGGTAACCTCTCCCATGGAAAGGATCTTTATTCTGGGATTCCCGCCTTTCGTCATCTCAACTATTTCCCTTTTGACCAAAGTAGCCGGTGTGACAGAGTCTCCGTTTGCAAAAACCTCAAGAACCCCGACATTGATCACGACAGGCTTTTTTTGTATGGTATTGAAAGCATATCCCCTGAGCTTCGGCATCCTCTTTATGGTATCCCTCATCTCCGGTCTTGCTTTGTGACCTGCTCTTGCCGTCTGTCCCTTTCCTCCTCTTCCTGAGGTCTTTCCCCTTTTTCCCCCTCTTCCGATGAGCCTGGGCTTTTTGTTCTCTGTGACTCTTTTTAAATTATGTATTTTCATGGTCTTATTTTTTTACTTCAGCTTTCGCTTCCGATTCCTTGACGTGCACGACTGATCTCCTTTTATCAAAAACAGAGAGGGCCAAAAGTGCCGCCTTGGCTATATTCAATTTGTTCTTCGATGGTGAGACTATCTTTCCCGTGACATCTTTTATGCCGGCAAGATCAATGACGCTCTTTAGAGCGCTTCCGGCGCTTATACCCCTTCCCGGAGCAGGCATCAGAGCTATCCTTCCGCTGCAATATTTGGCACTTACATCGTGAGGAAGTGACATGGTCTTTGAAAGATTCAAGCGAACGATGTTCTTCTTGGCGTTCCTGTATGCTTTGTCTATGGCAAGAGCCGTGTCGTTCGCCTTTCCTGTGCCGACGCCGACAGCTCCCTTCCTGTCTCCGACAACCATAGCGATGCTGAAGTTCATCCTTTTACCTCCTTTGGTGACTCTTGTGACCCTCCTTATATTCAAGATCTTCTGCTCGAATTCCGGCTTGATCCTCTCTCCTCTTCCGGAAATGTTCTTTCTTGGATTCTTTGATCTCTCGCCAAATCCGCCCGGTCTTCCACCACCAAAAGAACCAAAGGTCTTTTTGAAAGGCGGTCTTGCAGAAACAGGAGCTCCAGTATTTACAGGGGCCTGTGCGTTGTTTATTGTTTTGTTCTCTGTTTTCGTATCCATATTTTTATATTAAAACACCAATCCTCCTTCTCTGGCCCCATCTGCAAAAGCCTTAATCTTGCCGGTATATATGAAGCCTCCTCTGTCAAAGACGACTTTCTTGACACCCTTTGCAATTGCCAATTTCGCTATTTCCTTTCCGGCATTACCCGACTTCTCAAGCATTCCTTTCCCTTTTGCCTTGTCAGCAGAATATGCCACAAGCGTCGCACCCTTGGTATCGTCTATTATCTGTCCGTATACGGAAGTATTTGATTTATACACAGAAAATCTCGGTCTAGCGGAAGTGCCGGAGATCCTTGCTCTGATCCTCTTATGTCTGTTCTTTATTTTGGCTATCTTCGTATATGCTCTTTTCATGTTATTTTATGCAGTTTTCTTTCCTTCTTTCCTTCTGATGACCTCCCCTTCAAATCTGATCCCTTTTCCTTTGTACGGCTCTGATTTTTTGATCGCTTTGATTTCCGCAGCAAACCTGCTCGTAGATTCCTTGTCTATTCCGGTTATGACGAGAACTCCCTTGTCGGATGCCACCTTTATGCCCGCTGGTATCGCTACTTTGACCGGATGGGAAAAGCCTACTTTGAACACTATTTCCTTTGGAGTGACATCAGCTTTGTATCCTATGCCTTCCACCACCAACCTGTGAGAGTATTCCTTGTTCACGCCGTCTATCATGTTCTTTATATGAGAAGAATATGTTCCCCAGAGAGCTTTGTTCTCCAAAGTGTCCCTTTCCATCTTGAGCTCAACTCTGTTGCCGGCAACTTCAATGATGATGTTCTTCTTGAATTCCCTTGAGAGCTCTCCGAGAGGGCCTTTCACAGAAACAGTATTGCCAACTATTTTGACCTCTGTCTTTGCCGGTATTTCTATTCCTTTTTTCCCTAATCGTGACATTGTTTATTAAAATATTACCAAACTCTGAACAACACTTCTCCTCCAACCTTCTGCTTTATGGCCTCTTTGTCCGAAAGAATTCCCGCTGGCGTTGAGATAAATGTTGCGCCGAATCCGTTCTTGAACGGCTTTATGTCAGCAACTCCCTTATATATCCTTCTTGACGGTTTTGAAACCCTCTGTACTTCGGCTATCTTCGGCTGTTTTCCGGATTTGTATGAAAGTTCAATATCGAGCATCTTCTCATTCTTGCTCTTTGAAACTGACTTGACGAAACCGGCTCTTTTCAAAGCCTCAGCGACAGCAAACTTATTCTTTGATGTATACAAAGATATTGACTCCTTTCCGGCGAGGTTTGCATTCTTGAGCCTTATTATTAAATCTCCGATTGTATCTGTTACCATGATGATTTTTTTACGCCTGGGATCTTTCCTTCGTTGGCGAATTCCCTGAAACAGATCCTGCACAGATCAAAATCCCTCATATATCCGTGCTTCCTCCCGCAACGAAAACATCTCCTCACTATCCTTGTGGAGAATTTTGGCTTCTTTTTTGATCTTGCTATTACCGATTTTTTGGCCATTTTGAAAAATAAAGAGCTCCTTAAAGCTCGTTTGAGAATACTAGCAAGAAATTGTACGAGAGTCAATATCCAAAAAGGCTCTAAATCTGGCTATTATTTGGTTGCTACCTGATGCGATGGGAGGCCTTCGGTATACAGTTTTTGTATGTCTGAACTAGAAAGCACGCTTTGGTACACTCGAATATCATCTATTAAACCATTGAAATATCCCGCATCCAATGTTCCTATTTTATTAGAAAGAGCATTGGTCGGAGTGTCTGCGACCGTTAGTGTATTTTTTAGAGAACCGTCAACATATAATTTTAAATAACATCAACTTTTTTATCCTAGCAATTTCGTCTTTAAATTAAAACTATTCGCATGCCCTAAATGTCCGAGATAGGACTGTATCATTGGGATATCACTTGCTTTTAAAAGTCCGTCTTCTTTATTTATACATTTATATAATCTATTCTTGAAGCGTTTAACGACTTTCCGCCTCACAAGCATATGCGTTGGTTTTATAAAATAACCTAAAAAATCAATACCTCTTTCTGTCGGCTGTAAAATTGTTTTATTTTTGCATAAGTATAATTTCAAATTTTCCTTCAAAAACCAACAGACTTCGTCCGCCACTTTTTCCAATTTCTCTTTATTTTCATCAAGTATTATAAAGTCGTCCACATATCTTATATATCTGTAAAATCCAAGATCTTCTTTTACAAAATGATCCAATTCATTCAAATAAACATTTGCAAAAAATTGGCTTGTTAGGTTCCCCAAGGGGAGACCGCTATTTTTATCACCAAACAAAAGTGATTTTTCTTTTGGTATTAAATTTCTTGTTTCTTCCCTGCCTTTAAATACATAGTTGGAGGTCGGGTCATGATATATTATTTTCTTTGCGAGAGAGAGTACTTCCTTTTTCCAGTTTTCTTCCGCTCCGCTTTTTAGTATTTTATTTTCTACAATTTCCCATAAAATACTTTTATCTATATTTCTAAAGAACCCTTTTATATCCATCTTCAAAAAATATAATCTTTGTCTGTTTCTGCCACCTCGAACCAGATGAAATCTTAATTTTTTTACCGCTTTATGTGTTCCTTTCCCTTTCATATTGGCATACGAACTTTCAATAAAGTCATTTTCAAAAAAAGCCTCAATTTCATTGCATAATAAATGATGCACTATCCTATCACGGAAATCGCTGGCAAAAATCTCGCGTGGCGATGGCTCTGTAACGACGAAACAAATGTGGCGGGAGATTTCGTATTTTCCATTTTTTAAATCGGAAAGTAATTGAAAAAGATTCTTTTCCCGTTTCAATTCAAACTTCAAGGCATTTACCGTGTTTTTCTTATTCTTTAAGCATTGAATATATGCCTTATATATTTTTTCTATAGTAAATATAGTCATAAAGAACATTGTAAACCGAGCGGAAAACTGGAAAAACAATGCTAGCGGACGAGCTCCCTAACGGACACACCGCACGTAACCGCCGTTCGGCTTAGAGTCGTTGCTCACGTAGCCATCGATCATGCTGACGTAGTACGCATTGGCGCTATTGGATGGGACCGTGGTACCGGACCAATAGCGGTACGCCGTGAAGCCGCACCAATAAATTCCTTCCGACTCAATCATGATAACCTCTTATCCCTCAAAAATTTAGTTCGACACCCAAAAAATCAAGGAGCGGAAGGTGGCATTCTTTATTCCACGCTTGCCTGTCTGCCGATAGGCAATTCCGGGAAAGTTATTTCTTTTGTAAGAACTTTTTCCAATTCTCCGCCTGATTTAAAATTTCTAGAATTTTTTCAGACAGAAAAAAATATGCGCTTTCTTTACCCAATTGATTCAATTCATTTGCCACCCTTACATATACGAGAAGTTCGCTCATGCATTTATGTATTTCGGATACATAAACGATTCTCTTTTCATTATCCTTTTCTTCGCTTATTTGATTGATAACAATAATACTCTCTATGCAACACCAAAGCATTTTTTCTCCCAAAAGATATTTGTACTGCTTGGAAAACTTCGGCACCCGCTCATACAGATCTTTCAGCAGAAAAAACACGCTGTTGTATATTGGAAGTTGAGAATAAATTGACAATGTATTCGTTTCTCCCCGAAACGCTCTGGGGTACCAGAGTCATTTCAGGGAGAATGTTAAAATGAATAAATGCAGAAAGAATGCTAGCGGACGAGCTCCCTAACGGACACACCGCACGTAAATGCTGACCGTCTTACTGTTGCTGTACACGTCGCCATAGCCCATGTCGACGTTGTACGCACGGGCGCTATTGGATGGGACCGTGGTACCGGACCAATAGTTGTACGCCGTGAAGCCGGTAGGAGTTGCTCCATATGCATCATAAAGGGATTTTAATTCTTCCAGTGAAGGCAATCGACCTCCCGCGGCAGCACAGGCAGTGTTTGCAGCGTTCCAGGCCATAATGGTTCCGGTGTTTGCGGTATCCCAAGTTACTACCCCGTTCATATCTGACGACCAGTTCTTACTGCCGTCGGAATTTTTAGCAGAAGCGCCCCAACGCAGATTCACATCCGCCAGACCGGAATTGTTAAAACTATAGCAGGCAGAGTGACCGCCGGTCTTATCAATGGCAGTAAGCATACCTGCTACTCCTGCACAGACTGCGGAATAGTTGCCGTCATAGAGTACCTCTGCTTGGGTCATCATATTTCTGAGATTGGATTGAATCGCAGTTTCTGTTCCTTTGCTTCGGGCGCTATTTAGGGAGGCCAAGACAACACTGGCCAAAATTCCTATGATTGCTATAACTACGAGGAGTTCTATGAGAGTGAACCCGTGCTTGTTTTTTGAAGCTAGTTTAGGAGAGAGAGAGAGAGAGAG